>NZ_JADYXE010000107.1:0-2019 GCF_015864465.1 Pseudoalteromonas sp. SWN29 | reverse complement strand
CCATGCCGAACTCAGTAGTGAAACGAAACAGCGCCGATGATAGTGTAGCATTTGCTATGTGAAAGTAGGACATTGCCAGGATTTAATTAAGAGAAACCCGTTACAGCAATGTAACGGTTTTTTTGCTTTTTGAAATTAGTAAAACTTTGCATACTAAGAGACGATACGATTATTAATAGTGTATTATTTGCTATGTGACTCTTTACCGCTGTGGGCACTACGACATCCTACTGCGTAGCGCACCGACTTCATATTGTAGAGCGCCCGAATTTAAGATTCGGGCTTTTTTATGTCTGCAGAAAAGTGAAATACGCACAATTAATACCAATTCCATTAAGTATGTGATCTGAATTTTACGCCGAAAAAAAATTCAGTTCTAGGCGTAAATTGATGTAATACCAACCTGCATAAATCTTTGATCAATTTAACGAATTAAATTGCACTATAACGTCGTTAAAAATTTTTTATTTACGACTGCATGGATGCAGGAGGTAGAGCAATGCAGGGAGCAATTGCCGAGAACAACTAGATACAAAAATTTTTGCCTAGTTCTAGCATAATTTCCTTAACGTTAAATAGACCCCATACATAAGCAGATTGGTATAAATGGTTGCTCCCTTTACGAAATTGACAACAAAGAAATGGGTTGTTTTAGCAAGTAAAATAGATCAGCTATTTATTGGAATTGGTATAACACCCACTCACATCAATATTCATCACGTAGGTCGGGCGAGCGTAGCGACTCCCGACGCTAAAATTATAAAAATCTCCGCTCGACAACGAGTACGTAGCATTTGCACTGTGACTCTCCACCGCAGTGGGCACCATGACATTACCAGGATTTAATTAAGAGAAACCAGATACAGTAATGTGACGTTTTTTTCTATTTAAATTTTGTAAAATCTCACCGTTAAATTCGACAACAAAACTAGGTGCACTTAATAGCGCGTGTTAAAATCCAATTTTTATGAATGACGATATAGAGGTCTAGATTGCCTACAGCTGATTACCAAAAGGTGCTTGATGAAATAGCACATGAAGTGCGTCCTTTATTATCACAGGGGAAAGTAGCTGATTATATACCGGCACTTGCCGAGGTGGATCCAGAGCAATTTTCTATCGCTATTTATACAACTGATGGTGAAACTGTGTGCGCAGGGGATTGTTCTCAACGCTTTACTATTCAATCAGTTTCTAAAGTTATGACACTTACTATGGCACTACAGCGTTATGGTGATGAACTTTGGCATAGAGTTGGTAAAGAGCCTTCAGGTACAGCCTTTAACTCGCTTACACAGCTTGAGTTTGAAAAGGGGATTCCTCGTAACCCATTCATCAATGCAGGCGCAATTGTAACGTGTGATGCGTTATACAGCCGCTTATCTGCGCCAATGCATTCTATGCTCGAAACCTTCAGGTTATTAGCTGGTAATAGAGGCATAGTAATTGATAAAAAAGTCGCTAATTCAGAGTATGAGTTTAGGCATCGAAATGCTGCGATGGCGCATTTGATGAAATCGTTTGGTAATTTTGAAAATGAAGTTGATGATGTTTTGTGGGCTTACTTTAACTTTTGTTCTATTGAGCTTAACTGTATTGAATTAGCCAAAGCTTATAATTTTTTAGCTAATAAAGGTGTTGATAATCGTTCGGGAAATCGTGTTCTAAGTAGCCGTCAAAACAAGCAGCTAAATTCGCTTTTATTTACGAGTGGTTTATATGACGCTGCGGGTGATTTTGGTTACAGAGTAGGTATGCCAGGTAAGTCGGGAGTGTCAGGGACTGTTTTAGCTGTGTTACCAAATAAGTTTACTGTAGCTGTTTATTCGCCGGGGCTTAATTCGTTTGGTAATTCTGTTGCAGGAATCGCAGCGTTGGAGCTGTTATCTAAAAAACTCGATATTTCTATTTTTTAGCTAAACGAAAGGGAGCAGTAATTGCTCTAATGCCGATCATTTAAGAAATAGTTAATAGCACTTGAACGATCTTCTAGGTATGTAAGAATCCGAATTCTTTTGT
>NZ_JADYXE010000106.1:0-2038 GCF_015864465.1 Pseudoalteromonas sp. SWN29 | reverse complement strand
GTAAGCGTATGGCTAACGACACCTAGCCTTGCTTAATATTCCAAGGTAACAGGGGTTCAAGGTTACTTGGCTGCTCTGCAAGGTGCTGTAAGCACGTTGATATATAGTCATGCACGACAAGATCATTAGCCTTTGCTGTTTCAACAAGACTATAGAGTACGGCACTCGCATGCGCCCCATTACTGGTATTTGAGAACAGCCAGTTTTTCCGCCCTATCACGAACGGTTTTATGGCGCGCTCTGCGCGGTTATTATCAATACTGAGCCTGCCATCCTCTAAGTAACGCCTGAATTTTTCAAATTGATTTATCGCGTAGTTGACGGCTTTACCTAGCGCCATTTTGGGCGGGATTTTATCTTTGTGCTTGAGTAACCATTGATACAATTCATCAACGATGGGGTTGGCTTTTTGTTGCCTAACAGTGAATTTTTCATCGGCTGTTTTACCTTTGATGGCTTGCTCTATACCGTAGAGCTTACCAATGAGGTTGAGCGCCACATCCGCTTTGACGGTTTTTTTATTATTGCCTTTGGCTTCAATGAATTTACGGCGTATATGGGCAAGGCATGCAACCAGTGTTGCCTGTGTTTGCTCATATGCCTTGTAGCCGTCAACGTGCATATAGCCTTGGTAACCGTCAAGAAAATCAACCACACAGTGGGCCGCGCGACTGTTATGATAATCAAACAGGACAATATTAGTGCCTTTACCCGGCTTATCATCGCCACAACAATACAGCCACATATAGCTAGTCGCTTTCTCTGCGTTAATAACGTTGAGCGGAGTTTCATCGCCATGAATAACTGCTTGAGACAACAATACCTCTTTTAAGCGTTGATACAAGGGCGCCAATAATTCAGCACAGCGTAACATCCAACTCGACATGGTTTGCCTGCTCAACTCAATACCTATATCGGCAAACACTGTTTCTTGACGATAAAGCGGTAAGCCAAACTGGTATTTACACATGATTATTTGACTCAGCAAGCTAGCCGTTGCAATGCTTTTTGGAATAGGTGTTGCGGGCATTTTTGCCGTTTTCACTGCACTTTCAATCCCTTCTCGCTCACAGTGACGGCACGTATATTTAGGGCGAATGGTTTTGATTACTTTAATATGCGCTGGCACAAACTCGAGCGCTTCACTGTTGCTTTCACCCATTTTATGTAAGGGACTTTGACAGCAATCACACATTTTGCCATCCTCTTCGAGGTCAATAACCACCTCAACTCGCGGTAACTGCGCTGGCAGTGGGCGGCGTTTCGGTTTGGCTTTTTCTTTCTTTATTGAGGGCGATGTAGCCAAGAGCGCTTTATCATGTTCATCAAGAATGTCTTCTGCTTCATTGAAACGCTCGCCAGCACCTGGCATCTTTTCAGATTTCTTCGCGTACTCTTTGGCAAGCTTCGCGTTATAAGCTTGCAGTAATTCGTGAATTTGCGCCTCTTTTTTAGCAACAACGTGTTGCAACTCAAGCACCATGCGCTTGAGTTGTTCTGGGTCGTCAGGAAGTGAGTGTGCATCAATTTTCATGTGTAAATATTAACAGTTTGCCACGCTACTTGCTTGTTTGCAGCGCGGATAATTACTGGGCAGTGGCAACGATCGTTTACTGTTAATGTGATCAATTAGCTCTCTATTTATAGCATCGATTTATACTGCAATTCTTCATGGCCTAGTACATCATACCCAGACAATAACCACTCCAGTTGTTGAGCGCTGAGTTCAAATTCTTGCAAGCAGGCTTTGGTTGGCCATTTGAACGTTTGTTTTTCTAACCGCTTGTACCACAAAGCAAACCCCGTTTTATCCCAGTAAACCAGCTTGAGTTTATCTTTCGCTTTATTGCAGAACAAAAATAATGCGCCAGTGTAAGCATCACGTTCAAGCTCGCTTTCAACGAGTGCGACCAGACCATCAATGGACTTTCGAAAATCTACAGCGTCACGATGCAAGTAAATACGCGCGGGTTCAACAAACATTTTCATAAGGCAAACTCACGAAGTAATTGGCTCAAATAAGTTGCAGGTGTTGTAG
>NZ_JADYXE010000105.1:0-2140 GCF_015864465.1 Pseudoalteromonas sp. SWN29 | reverse complement strand
GATAATATGAACCTTCCTTTGCTAGAAAGACTTAATATATCCCCCGAAAACTGGTTAAAACTCACCACACAATTTACACGCGTATTTCATGGCGCAGTAGGCAGGCCCACATCACAAGCAAGTTACTGTGAAAATTTAAAGCGTAAACGGCGCTCAAATATCAGTAATTGCGAAAAGCTACTCGCATAAAACTTAAGCTACTCAGTAAAACCATTCAGTAAAATGTTAAAACTGCAATTTTGCAGTTATTTTCATGCGCGTAATTTAGGTTTAAGAATGCTAATGACTTATTTATTAGATGAAATGAAAGTGACCCAGTAATAAAAGATAAACTCTGAACATGAAGAGCAAATTTAGTGGCGCAGTTTTGTTTGTTCAATTAGCGTGGCTGTCTAGTTTGGTAGTCTCTGTTTGGTCTAGTTTGGTAGTCTCTGTTTGGTAGTCTAGTCTAGTTTGGTAGTTTGGTATTTATGACTGCTATTTAATTTCAATGAAGTACGTAAGTTTATTTTAAGTTTACTCACTTATGCTAATACCCAAGCCCTAAACAATATCTTGGATTAAAAGTAATAAATTTATGTTTTAGATCATTAAAACGTGGGTGATTACAGGTTAACTTGATACTTCATATTAATTACGCATAGAGTGGGCATTTAACTCAAATGCGTTTCTTTTATTTAAAGAGGCATTATGAACTTTAAAAACACAACAACTCATTACAATACACTCTCTATTGCCTTACATTGGCTTATGCTTATTTTAATTGTCACTGTTTACGGCAGTATTGAGCTACGTGAATTATTTGAAAAAGGCACTGAAACGCGTGATGCCTTTAAAATGTGGCATTTTATGTTGGGGTTATCGGTTTTAGTTTTAGTCAGTGTGAGGTTAGTTGCGCGTGTAGTGGGTGGCGCGGAACCTGCGATAAAACCTGAGCCTGCAAAATGGCAAAATACATTAGCTAAATGTGTACACCTTGCGCTGTATGTTTTTATGTTTGCTATGCCAATTGCGGGTTGGTTAATATTGAGTATGGCGGGTAAACCTATTCCGTTTTTTGGTTTAGAATTGCCTGCTTTGGCTGCTCAAAACAACGAGCTTGCTAAAAGTATTAAAGAGATACATGAGACCGCAGGGGAAGTAGGGTATTACGTAATAGGTTTACATGCAGCTGCGGCTTTGTTTCACCATTATATTTTGGCTGATAATACGGTATCGCGAATGTGTTTACCTAAAAAATAAAAGTAAAAAGGGAGACACAGTCTCTAATGCCGATCCTTTAAGAAATAGTTAATAGCACTTGAACGATCTTTTAGGTATGTAAGAATCCGAATTCTTTTGACGAATTTCGATTTTTTATGCAGCTTTCTAATGCTCTCGATATTATCAACAACATGGGTACTTCCAAGCACGCTATGGGTGATATAGAAGTTCATTCAATAGAATTAGGAAATGCCTTGTTTGAGAGTCCTGTTTTTGTATCATTTAATCTTGACCATGTATAGGTAGCGGGTGGTGAGCAGGGAGGCATGGCTTATTAGGGTCTCCCTTTTTTATTCAATACCAAGCTGGTATCGATTTTTCAAAAAACAGGCTAGAGCTTTTTAATGAAAAAAAATTAAGTATCTAACCTAAACTTTGTCCTTTAAATTTTAACTAGCGCACCATGTTTATAGGTTTGATCATGACATGATGCGACAGCTGTTATTGTTTACAATTTGTATTTCAAAGCTACTTTTCTAGTTCTTATCTAATAACTCTTTTCTAATAACTCTTTTCTTATAATTTCAGCCCCAGCGCTCAGGGCATTTAGTTTACCTCTGGCTATATGGTGAGGTAGTGGAGCCATGCCGCAGTTTGTACACGGGTAGAGTTTGTCTGCATCTACAAATTGCAGTGCTTTACGTAGCGTATTAGCTACTTCCTCTGGCGTTTCGATAGTATGATTTGCTACATCAATTGCGCCTACCATTACTTTTTTACCGCGAATGAGTTCTAGTAAATCCATTGGTACATGCGAGTTATGGCACTCTAGTGAGATAATATCGATATTAGATTGCTGCAGCTTAGGGAATGCTTCTTCGTACTGTCGCCATTCGCTTCCTAGTGTTTTTTTCCAATCTGTATTGGCTTTAATGCC
>NZ_JADYXE010000104.1:0-2199 GCF_015864465.1 Pseudoalteromonas sp. SWN29 | reverse complement strand
CATTAAGCTAACTTGTACTAATTACCCGTGAGGCTTAACCATACAACGCCAAACGCGTTTTATGTGATAGTGAAACAAGCGAAGAAGTTAATATGACTAAAGTAGATATTTACTGAAAGACTTAAAAAATATTATCAGATATTTTCCAAATTCAGTTAATTTGTAGCGATACGAATTAACGCCCAAATTTGCTTGGTGACAATAGCGTTTTGGACCCACCTGACTCCATGCCGAACTCAGTAGTGAAACGAAACAGCGCCGATGATAGTGTAGCATTTGCTATGTGAAAGTAGGACATTACCAGGCTTCAAATTGTAGAAACCCGTTACAGCAATGTAACGGGTTTTTTGCTGTCTGGGATTTAATAAATAGCCAAGAGCGCATATCGAACTCAGTAGTGAAACAAAACAGCTCGAAGGCGAGCCCGGGCCAAAGATAGTGTAGCATTTGCTATGTGAAAGTAGGACATTACCAGGCTTCAAATTGTAGAAACCCGTTACAGCAATGTAACGGGTTTTTTGCTGTCTGGGATTTAATAAATAGCCAAGAGCGCATATCGAACTCAGTAGTGAAACAAAACAGCTCGAAGGCGAGCCCGGGCCAAAGATAGTGTAGCATTTGCTATGTGAAAGTAGGACATTACCAGGCTTCAAATTGTAGAAACCCGTTACAGCAATGTAACGGGTTTTTTGCTGTCTGGGATTTAATAAATAGCCAAGAGCGCATACCGAACTCAGTAGTGAAACCAAAGCTTCGACCGATGATAGTGTAGCATTTGCTATGTGACTTTCTACCGCTGTGGGCACCACGACATCCTACTGCGTAGCGCACCGACCTCATATTGTAGAAAGCCCGGATCTAACGATTCGGGCTTTTTTACGTCTGCAGAAAAGTAAAATATGCGTAATTAATACACACTCATCAACACCCACCACGTAGGTCGGGCGAGCGTAGCGACTCCCGACGCTAGAATCACAACAAAACCCCTCAATATCTCAGTCGGCCAATAAAGTAGCATTTCACTGTGACTTTCTACCGCTGTAGGCACTCCGACATCCTACTGCGTAGCGCACCGACCTCATATTGTAGAAAGCCCGGATCTAACGATTCGGGCTTTTTTACGTCTGCAGGAAAGTAAAATATGCGTAATTAATACACACTCATCAACACCCACCACGTAGGTCGGGCGAGCGTAGCGACTCCCGACGCTAGAATCACAACAAAACCCCTCAATATCTCAGTCGGCCAATAAAGTAGCATTTCACTGTGACTTTCTACCGCTGTAGGCACTCCGACATCCTACTGCGTAGCGCACCGACCTCATATTGTAGAAAGCCCGGATCTAACGATTCGGGCTTTTTTACGTCTGCAGGAAAGTAAAATGTGCGCAATTAATGCACACTCATTCAATACTTATCACGTAAGTCGGGCGAGCGTAGCGACTCCCCACACTTAAAATCACAATAATACCAACCTGCATAAATCTCTGATCAATTTAACGAATTAAATTGCACTATAACGTCGTTAAAAATTTTTTATTTAGAACAACTAGATACAAAAATTTTTGCCTAGTTTTAGCGTAATTTTCTTAACGTTAAATAGACCTCATATATAAGCAGATTGGTATAAAATCCCTCAATATCTCAGTCGGCCAATAAAGTAGCATTTGCTACGTGACTTTCTACCGCTGTGGGCACTACGACATTACCAGGCTTCAAATAGTAGAAAGCCCGAATCTAAAGATTCAGGCTTTTTTACGTCTGCAGAAAAGTGAAATACGCGTAATTAATGCACACTCACATCAATACTCATCACGTAGGTTGGGCGAGCGTAGCGACTCCCGACGCTAAAATCATAAAATTCACCGCTCAGCAATGAGTTCGCAGCATTTCACTGTGACTCTGCCCCGCTGTAGGTATCATGACATCATACAAGCTTTAAGTTGTAGAACTCCCGAACCTAACGATCTGGGCTTTTTTACATTTGCAGAAAAATGATTTAGGTATTTCTCTATAGCGCAGCGCCTCTCAGTGAATAATCTACTTAATTTAACTAGGGCGTGTTGATCTTTGCGGTATAAAAAACAAACAGCATGAGAATAAGGTATAATTGAATTCGCTAAAAAACGTTACACCGAACCCTCATGCCAAGATTAATGTTAACAGACGCGACATGGAATGTCTTATCAAAAGTAATGCA
>NZ_JADYXE010000103.1:0-2293 GCF_015864465.1 Pseudoalteromonas sp. SWN29 | reverse complement strand
TTAAACCCTGAACAAGAAATCGTCAAAGCGGAGAGTGCATAACGTAGTGATCGCGACAACTAGTTTGACAAACACCGGTACCGACAAATTCTGAAGTACTTTTAGTGATATATAAACCACCAATAACCATCAAAATACCGAGTACAAAATATAAATATCCAACACCAAGACTCTCATTCATCTTGCGTACGACACTGAACATATCTGAGTTACCTAACGAGCCTGTAGATTAACTCGTTTTTTATTTGTTTTTATTGATAAACAAACCATAGCTGAGTTCCTATTTTGGTTCAATCTTTTACTGTATTTCACGTGGAATATAAAAAAGGGTTAGCTGTTGTTTTAATTGGCGTTTTGGAAGGTATTACGGGAAAGTTTAGTGTGGTTGGCTTTTTACTCTTTCTTTCATTGTAGTTCAGCTTTTTGCGTGATTCATTTTTATAAAACTCACTTAACCCGCTGCTTTAATTTATTATTTATGTAAAAGTTAGAATGAATTTCATCCTAACTCTTTAGCTTTTGTTCAACTCTATTCTTGAAACGTAAAATACAATACCAGCAACAAGACCTACCATAGAAAATAAAAACAATTGTAAAAAGCTATATCCATAACAGGGCAAGATCATGAACTTTCCATTTTGAGCCAAGTGTGATCAAATAGGCTTCTAATTCATAGGAGTCTCAAATGTTATCTGCCTTTAATGAACATTTTTCACCAATCCCTGATCATCGCCAACAATCAAAAGTAGAGCATAAGCTTCACGATATCCTTCTAACACTCGTTGTTGGCGTTATCTGTGGCGCCGATGGCTGGGAGTCAATTGAAGAAGTGGCGCATAATAAGATTGAGTTGTTAAAAAAGTATGGCTCGTTTGAAAATGGCATTCCTGTTCATGACACCATTGCACGAGTAGTCTCTTCGTTAGAGCCCCAAACGATACAAAGTTGCTTCATTAACTGGATGAAATCAGCACAGGAAGAAACACACGGCGAAGTTATTGCTATCGACGGAAAAAAAGTTCGCGGCTCTTATGATAAGAAATCAAAGAAAAGTGCAATCCACATGGTTAGCGCATTTGCAGCGAACAATGGTGTTGTATTAGGGCAAGTTAAAACCGCAGAAAAATCAAATGAGATAACCGCAATTCCCGCATTTCTTGATTTACTAGATATTAAAGGCAGCATCATCACGATCGATGCGATGGGATGTCAAAAAGCGATTACTAAAAAAATACGTCACAAAGAAGCCGATTATGTTATTGCAGTTAAAGGTAACCAAGGACATTTACACCAGTCCATTAAGGATTTTTTTGAGATTTGTCAAAGCGACAAATTTAAAAATGTAGAGCATGCTTATCACGAAGAAGTTGATAGTGGGCACGGCAGAATTGAGGTTCGTCGGTATTGGATAACAGATGTTCTGACAAGCATTAATGATTTAACTTCGCAATGGGATGGATTGGTAAGTGTGGGGATGGCTGAATCAGAGCGACATGTAGATGGAAAAATAAGTAAAGAAATCCGTTATTTCATCTGCTCTATAGAAGCTGACGCAAAAACATTCGGGAACGCGGTTAGAAAGCATTGGAGCATTGATAATCAGCTACACTGGGTACTTGATGTCAGTTTTAATGAAGACTTGAGTCGTGTTAGGCGTTCAAACGCAGCTGAAAACATGTCCGTAATTAGGCACCTTATTCTCAATTTATTGAAACTTGAAAAAAGCTGTAAAAAAGGTCTGAAAGCTAAGCGTTTCAAAGCTGCACTCGATACTGATTATGCAGATAAAGTTTTACAGCTTATTTATTGAGCATACGTAATCTTACCCTGATATCCATAACCTATTAACGCAATTGAACCATTTTCGACCAATACCTTACCATTAATAATTGAGCTATCTAAACCTGAAGGGAAAACAAAAAAGAAAGAAACTAAGCAAGTAGATATAACTGAAGATTTGAGCACTGTATTTAGCGAATAACCACAGCTTTTAGTGATAAATTTATAAATGGGAAATGCTGTTACTGGAACCAAAATTAGAACAACTATTAACGTCCAAATAAATATACCAAAAGGAATAATAGTAAATTTCATTTCAATTGCCATTGGCGCTAAAAATGCAACAACTAAAGAGGCTAAAATAAAGCTAAATATTGTTCTCAACTCGAAACCTTCTTAGAAAGCTAACGCCTGCCATAACCGATTTGTGACGCTCTCGGTGTTTGTCAAACTAGTTGTCGCGATCACTACGTTATGCACTCTCCGCTTTGACGATTTCTTGTTCAGGGTTTAA
>NZ_JADYXE010000102.1:0-2646 GCF_015864465.1 Pseudoalteromonas sp. SWN29 | reverse complement strand
TTGGCTGTTAGAACTCAATCTGTACGAGTGCCCACACAGATGATTGCTTTATATTGTTAAAGAACGTTTTGAGTCGCTTTAGCGCCTCAAGGGATGCGAATAATACACCCTTTATTTTTCGAGTCAACACTTAGTTTTAAACTTTCTTTCGACAATTTAAAACCGAAGTTTTATTTAACTCTCTGAGGTAGTTCGTGCCTCGCTATGCGTTGGCGTTTCCCGTCTCAGTGGGGTCGCATTATAGGGAGATCATATTTTTACGCAAGCACTTTTTTAAAGAAAAAGTAAAAAAAGATGCTGTTCGGTTAGTATCTGAACTAAACGCCCCGAAACTGATAGTTTTGTAACCAAACAGTGCACTGTATGGTACAAAAATCACCTTGCTGATACACTCAAATACTAATAATCATGATCTAAAAGGTACTAACTATGGCAATTCGTTCTTATAAAGGTGTTACTCCTTCATTTAATGCGTCTGTTTATGTTGATGATTCATCGGTTTTGGTTGGTAACATTACTTTAGGTGATAATAGTAGTGTGTGGCCGTTAGTAGCTGCACGTGGTGATGTTAACTATATACGTATTGGTGAGCGTACAAATATACAAGATGGCAGTGTATTGCATTTATCTCGTGCAACTAAAAGTAATCCTGATGGTTACCCACTTATTATAGGTGACGATGTAACTGTTGGTCATAAGGTAATGCTACACGGATGCGTACTAGGAGATCGTATACTTGTGGGTATGGGCGCTATTATTATGGACAACGTTGTTGTTGAAGACGATGTTATTATTGGAGGAGGTTCTTTGGTGCCTCCAAACAAGCGTTTAGAGTCTGGCTATTTATATGTAGGAAGCCCAGCTAAGCAAGCTCGCCCTCTTACAGAGCAAGAACTTGCCTTTTTAAAAATATCTGCCGATAACTACGTATCACTTAAAGATGAGTATTTAGCTGAAATCGCTAACTTAGAGCAATAAGCTTACTTCTATCTGACCTGCCGAGTTGTAACTTTCTTCTTCGATAAGCTCCTCGGCACGCTCTTCGTAATCAAAACGGTACTTTTCAAAATACTCTGTTGCATGGCTTTCGTCTGTTAATTTAAGTTTATTTACTTCTATTACACACTCCACCAGCATGCCACTAACTTGTGCAAAGAATACTAACTGATGATCGGGCTCTCTAAATTCTAGCCTATCTATAAATTGTATTGCTTGGTTCATTTAAGCGCCCCTTGTTTTAGTGCATCAACTACAGGAAGTATTTTTGGCATTTTATTGCGCCATACATAATAGGCTTGAGCAGCCTGGCCCACTAACATACCGCTGCCATCTAAAAGCTTAGCGTTAATATTATGCTGTGCAATCCAGTTCATAAAAATAGTATTTTGCAGTGAATAAAACATGTCATAAGCAACTTCACAATTAGTTATATGTTTTTCATCAAGTGCTGGAAGCTCATCATTCATACTGCTAGATGTAGAGTTTATAATTAGTGAGTAATCGCTTACTGGTAAATCATTAAAGCCAAAGCCAGATACAGGTCCGTATTGAGTAAATAGCTCTGCGAGTTCTTTAGCTTTTTGTGCTGTGCGATTAACGATTATTATTTCCTGAGGGTTATGCTCTAGCAAAGGTAAAATAACGCCTCGAGCTGCACCGCCCGCGCCAATAATTAAAATACGCTTGTTAGTTATAGCTACTTTATTAGCAAGTAAATCGTTAACAAAACCGATACCATCGGTGTTATCACCGAGTAATGTACCATCGTCTCGTTTTTTTAAGGTATTAACAGCCCCTACAATTTTAGCTAATGGCGTAAGCTCATCAGCCATTGCATAGGCTTGCTCTTTAAATGGCATTGTAACGTTAGCGCCAACACCACCTTGCTCAAAAAAAGACGATACTGTTTTTTCAAAGTTATCGATAGGTGCTAATATTGCGCGATATTCGATTTGCTCACCCAGTGATACAGCAAATTTTTTATGTATCGCGGGGGATTTTGAATGTTTAATTGGATTTCCAAAAACCGCATATTTGTCCATTTTAAAGCAACCTCTTTGCAGCTATACACTGCCTATTAACGATGATAAGTAATATGATTAAACGACTTTTTTCTAAATCTAAGCCAGCTCCCGAGCAACAGGCTCCTACTCCTGAAAAAACACCGTACGAAATAATAGGTGGAGAAAAAGGAGCGCGCGCTATTTCCAATCGATTCTACGACATAATGGAGTCAGATGAATACGCTAAACCGTTATATGATATGCATCCTCTGCCATTAGATCGAATTCGCCAAGTATTTTTTGAATTTTTATCTGGTTGGTTAGGCGGGCCAAACCTATTTACAGAAAAACATGGCCAGCCAATGCTACGTAAACGCCATATGCCTTTTACTGTAGATAAAGCATTGCGCGATCAATGGATGTATTGCATGAATAAAACGCTGGATATAGAAATAGACAACCCGTTGTTACGTGAAGGCTTAAAGCAATCATTCTCTCAACTAGCAACGCACATGATTAACCAGCATTAAATTTGTATTTAGCCACAATGCAAAAAGGCGCTAATTAGCTGTCTCTTGATCACAAGTCTGGCTCAAGAGATTTTGCTAAATCGTAGCCTTCCAGGATGGCTTGTAACTTAAGC
>NZ_JADYXE010000101.1:0-3096 GCF_015864465.1 Pseudoalteromonas sp. SWN29 | reverse complement strand
ATACATTGTATTTATCAAGAGTTTTCAAAAGTAAAAAAAGAATGGTAGCAGTACCATTCAGTGCCATTTAGTTAACTCTTATGAGTTGATTGATTGGTATCTACTTTAGTATTCAATATTGACTTCTGGCGAAGTTAAACTGTCACAAAACAAAGACCCGTTTGGGTTGTATGGTTAAGTGACTAAGCGTACACGGTGGATGCCTTGGCAGTTGGAGGCGATGAAGGACGTATTAACTTGCGATAAGCCTAGTCAAGCTAGTAAAAAGCACTTGAGACTAGGATTTCCGAATGGGGAAACCCACCTGCTTGCAGGTATCGTTAACTGAATACATAGGTTAACGAAGCGAACGCGGAGAACTGAAACATCTAAGTACCCGTAGGAAAAGAAATCAACCGAGATTCCGAAAGTAGCGGCGAGCGAAATCGGAACAGCCCTTAAGCTTATTATGTGTTAATGGAAGGCTGCTGGAAAGCGCCACGATACAGGGTGATAGTCCCGTACATGAAAAGACATTTTAAGTGAAATCGAGTAGGTCGGAGCACGTGAAACTTTGACTGAATATAGGTGGACCATCATCTAAGGCTAAATACTCCCAACTGACCGATAGTGAACCAGTACCGTGAGGGAAAGGCGAAAAGAACCCCTGTGAGGGGAGTGAAATAGAACCTGAAACCGTGTACGTACAAGCAGTAGGAGCCCACTTGTTGGGTGACTGCGTACCTTTTGTATAATGGGTCAGCGACTTATATTTTGTAGCGAGGTTAACCGAATAGGGTAGCCGTAGGGAAACCGAGTCTTAACTGGGCGAATAGTTGCAAGGTATAGACCCGAAACCCGGTGATCTAGCCATGGGCAGGTTGAAGGTTGAGTAACATCAACTGGAGGACCGAACCCACTAACGTTGAAAAGTTAGGGGATGACCTGTGGCTAGGAGTGAAAGGCTAATCAAACCGGGAGATAGCTGGTTCTCCCCGAAATCTATTTAGGTAGAGCCTCGGACGAATACTTACGGGGGTAGAGCACTGTTAAGGCTAGGGGGTCATCCCGACTTACCAACCCTTTGCAAACTCCGAATACCGTAAAGTAATATCCGGGAGACACACGGCGGGTGCTAACGTCCGTCGTGAAGAGGGAAACAACCCAGACCGCCAGCTAAGGTCCCAAAGTCATAGTTAAGTGGGAAACGATGTGGAAAGGCCCAGACAGCCAGGAGGTTGGCTTAGAAGCAGCCATCCTTTAAAGAAAGCGTAATAGCTCACTGGTCGAGTCGGTCTGCGCGGAAGATGTAACGGGGCTAAACTATGCACCGAAGCTGCGGATTCATCTTAGGATGAGTGGTAGGGGAGCGTTCTGTAAGCCGTTGAAGGTGACCCGGGAGGGTTGCTGGAGGTATCAGAAGTGCGAATGCTGACATGAGTAACGATAATGGGAGTGAAAAACTCCCACGCCGGAAGACCAAGGGTTCCTATCCCATGTTAATCAGGGTAGGGTAAGTCGACCCCTAAGGCGAGGCCGAAAGGCGTAGTCGATGGGAAACAGATTAATATTTCTGTACTCGATATAATTGCGATGGGGGGACGGAGCAGGCTAAGCAAGCATAGCGTTGGTAGTCTATGTGAAAGTGAGTAGGGCGTTTGTTTAGGTAAATCCGGACAAACATTAAACCTGAGACACGAGACGAGTCACTACGGTGATGAAGTTGCTGATGCCATACTTCCAGGAAAAGCCTCTAAGCTTCAGATTATATGGAATCGTACCCCAAACCGACACAGGTGGTCAGGTAGAGAATACTAAGGCGCTTGAGAGAACTCGGGTGAAGGAACTAGGCAAAATCGTACCGTAACTTCGGGAGAAGGTACGCTCCTATCTGTGATGAGACTTGCTCTCTAAGCGGACGGGAGCCGCAGTGACCAGGTGGCTGGGACTGTTTATTAAAAACACAGCACTGTGCAAAATCGCAAGATGACGTATACGGTGTGACACCTGCCCGGTGCCGGAAGGTTAATTGATGGGGTTATCCTTAGGGAGAAGCTCTTGATCGAAGCCCCGGTAAACGGCGGCCGTAACTATAACGGTCCTAAGGTAGCGAAATTCCTTGTCGGGTAAGTTCCGACCTGCACGAATGGTGTAACCATGGCCACGCTGTCTCCACCCGAGACTCAGTGAAATTGAAATCGCAGTGAAGATGCTGTGTACCCGCGGCTAGACGGAAAGACCCCGTGAACCTTTACTACAGCTTGGCACTGAACATTGAACCTACATGTGTAGGATAGGTGGGAGACTTTGAAGCAGCGACGCTAGTTGTTGTGGAGTCAACCTTGAAATACCACCCTTGTAGTTTTGATGTTCTAACGTTGGCCCCTGAATCGGGGTTACGGACAGTGCCTGGTGGGTAGTTTGACTGGGGCGGTCTCCTCCTAAAGAGTAACGGAGGAGCACGAAGGTTGGCTAAGTACGGTCGGACATCGTACGGTTAGTGTAATGGTAGAAGCCAGCTTAACTGCGAGACAGACACGTCGAGCAGGTACGAAAGTAGGTCATAGTGATCCGGTGGTTCTGAATGGAAGGGCCATCGCTCAACGGATAAAAGGTACTCCGGGGATAACAGGCTGATACCGCCCAAGAGTTCATATCGACGGCGGTGTTTGGCACCTCGATGTCGGCTCATCACATCCTGGGGCTGAAGTCGGTCCCAAGGGTATGGCTGTTCGCCATTTAAAGTGGTACGCGAGCTGGGTTTAGAACGTCGTGAGACAGTTCGGTCCCTATCTGCCGTGGGCGTTTGAGAATTGAGAGGGGTTGCTCCTAGTACGAGAGGACCGGAGTGAACGAACCGCTGGTGTTCGGGTTGTCATGCCAATGGCATTGCCCGGTAGCTACGTTCGGAACTGATAAGCGCTGAAAGCATCTAAGCGCGAAGCAGGCCTCGAGATGAGTTCTCACTAGACTTTTAAAGTCTCTGAAGGGCCGTTGAAGACTACAACGTTGATAGGCAAGATGTGGAAGTGGTGTGAGCCATTAAGCTAACTTGTACTAATTACCCGTGAGGCTTAACCATACAACGCCAAACGCGTTTTATGTGATAGTGAAACA
>NZ_JADYXE010000100.1:0-3118 GCF_015864465.1 Pseudoalteromonas sp. SWN29 | reverse complement strand
ATAAAAAACCAAGAAGCGTTTAAGCTCCAAGAAAGTTAAATACGACCTTGAAGCTTAAAATGAGAGATGGTATCTACAAAAACACCGTGTTAAATTTACGATTTATACTTATGCAGTAACTCAGGCGGTATGTGGCAATAGTCATCTGGGTGATTAGTTAAGCGGTCTTGATGCTCAGGATCGCTCGGCACGTAGTTAGTTAGCAGCTCTACCCCTACCACAATTTTATCGGCATCACTTCGCTGGCTTATATAATTGCTAGCGACCTTTAAATGATCTTGGCTTTTGCTATAAATGGCAGTTCGGTATTTGGGGCCTACATCGTCGCCTTGCTTATTAATGCTATATGGGTCGATAATTTCAAAAAAGTAGTCAAAAAGCATATTAAGGCTAACAGTCTCAGAATCAAATGTTACTTTTACGCACTCTGCATAACCATCGTACTCACCTTGCGTATCGGTACTTGTGCCATTGGCACGCCCAGCTTCAGTGTTAATTACACCCGGTAAATGCTTTAAAAACTCTTGTACGCCCCACAGGCAGCCACCAGCAAAGTAAATAGTATCTTGTTGTTTTATATTCATAATAAATTTTACCAAATTAGTTAACATTGCGAATGAGTATCAAATGCAGTTTTTAAGATATTAATGTACAATCGCGCTCAAAATCGCAGTTGCACAATTTAGCTATTTTATCACGCCTTAAAAATGTGTTTAGCGTTTAATTGTTACCGTAACTGCATATAAAAAGATGAGACACACAACATGAAACGTATCCCCCACTTTATACTCCCTGCACTGCTATGCAGCGTGAGCAGTTTTGCCTACGGCGAAGCTGTAACTAACAAAACTGAAGAACCATCAGCAATCGAACAAATAACTGTTGAGACATCGCCCACTGCAAATAAACTCCCTGTAGGTACATTTGACTCTCCAATATCTAATTTAGAATACGACCCGCGCGTTGATTTGCAATCACGTAATATGGCTGAAGCGCAAGCCGATGTAACTATACGCGGTGGTATTTTTGAAAATACAGGCTTTAGAGTCGGCAGTGCTACTCTACTTGACCCACAATCTGGCCATTACTTTGCTGAAATTCCTATTGCACCGCAAATGCTTACCAGCCCCGCTATTTTAACAGGTGCCGATAACGCGCTTTACGGTATGAATAGCTCTGTGGGCACAGTATCGTTTGGTTGGAAGCCAATTATTACCGGTGGCAGTGTATCGTTTGGTACTGGCACTAATGACTTTAACTTACAAAGCATTCATGGCGCAAAGAGCACTAAGTTAGATAGCTTAAATAACTACACACTTGGTTTTGAGGGGGAGTATTCTCATTCACAAAGTGATGGAACAATAGATTTTGGCGATCACGATTTTACGCGTACAGCTGGTCGTGTTCAATTATTAGGCTCGCAATCTCAAACAGATTTATTTTTTGGTGCTCAAGATAAGTTTTTTGGTTGGCCAAATTTGTACACCCCATTTGGTGTTAACGAAACCGAAGACCTAGAAACCCGCCTTTGGATGCTAAACCATAAGCAAAATTATGCACAGGATAGTAATTTTGAAGTGTCGGCTTATTATCGTAAGCACAACGATCACTATATTTACTCTCGCGAAAACCCCAGTGCATTTGAAGCATTTCATAAAAGTGAAGTTAAGTCGTTAGGGCTATCAGGTCGCCATGCTCAAAGTGATGTATTTGCTGTAAATTACTCAGCGCAGTTTATTGACGATTCAATTGAATCGACCACGCTTGAAAACAATTTTACCTCGCGTAACTATTATAAAGTGAGTGTATTGCCAGAGTATAAAATGGCACTTGAGGGTAATAAACAACTTACATTTCGCTTAGGTGCTGCGTTTGACGATACAAATAGAGACGACTCTGAACTGTCACTTATTGGTGATGTAACGCTCAATACACAAAACAGTAAAGGTTTTGATCGCACGTTTTATTTATCGTACGCGCAGGCTAGCCAAGTAGCGGGTTATACCGCCATTGGCGGCAGTGATTCTGGCGGTTTATTTAGAAGTAATTATAACCTTGAGCGCGAAACCACTAAAAACTTAGAGCTAGGTTTATTAATGGAAGAGCAAAGCTGGCAGCTAAACTCGGCTATTTTTTATCGTAAAGACCATAACTTAACCGATTGGACGTTTAATTTTGATTCAAGCTCTGCACGTTTTGCAAACCCAGTAGATATTAATACTACCGGCATAGAGTTTTTAGCCACTAAACACTTCGATACCGCAAAACTGATAGCCAGTTACACTTATTTGCACAAATCAGAAAACTACGGTGCTGCCGATATAGATGCCAGCTTTTATGCATTAAACTTTCCGGATCACCGCCTTACACTTGGCGCAGTTTGGAATCCAACTGATATTTTAGAATTTAGAGTCGATAACGAGTGGCGTACACAGCACGAAAACGCACTTAGAAACGGTGACAATAACGCTTTATTTACTCAGCTAACGCTTAAAATCACCCCGCCGATACTAAAGAACTTATTTATTACCTTTGCTGCGGATAACCTATGGGATGAATCGTTTGAGGAAATACCAGGGACACCAGGACGCGGTGAGCAATATACGTTAAGTGCAACGTATAGTTGGTAGATGTGAGTTATCGTATTCAGATACCTCTTTATTAAAAAAAGGTATCTGAATAAATATTTAGTAAAAAACATACAGCGCACTAAATATTAAAAATTTTGATTACTCAACTTATATTGAACCAGAGCGACATTGTCTTTTTCTAAGTTCATTATCAATTTGTAGAGGGCGACTAAGTTCATCTGTAAGAACTGGGGAAACAACTGCACCTGTTTCAACCTCTTGTATCCAGATTGAAATTTTATCTCCCTCTCTTTTTCTATTTAGCATGTAGCTTTTATCAGAATCTAAATTAACGTTAAAATTAACAAAAGCTTCTTTTTGACTGTTTAAAACATCAGGGTTTGAAGCACTCGCTTTTACCCATAAATCATGCTGACCACTTGGATACTGCTTTGGTTCAGCACATTGTGTTAACACCATTCAGTTAAGCATGTTTTGACTTAATGGTGTACCGAGTTTTTGAAATTCGAACGGTCCTACTTTTGGGC
>NZ_JADYXE010000010.1:0-93571 GCF_015864465.1 Pseudoalteromonas sp. SWN29 | reverse complement strand
AGCTAATAAATGGTCTCGTTCTTCGCTTGATAACTTATTTTTAGGTGTAGGGCGATTAGCGCTTGGCCTTCCATCACTTTTAACGCCACCTTCAACAATCCAGCGCTGATAAGTTCTTACGCTAATTTCAAGCTCAGCACAGGCTTTAAACCTTGCTGCACCAGAAAATACCGCTTCACTGATTAATTCAACCGCTTGAATGCGAGCTGAGTCGAGGATCATTCGTCCTCGGCTTCCCCCCAGATCGCATTTGCTTTTTTTCTTAACACCAGTAGTGCTGCTGTTTCAGCGAGCGCCTTATCTTTTCGGCGTAGCTCTTTTTCTAATTGGTTGATCTGTTTTTTATCTTTCTTTGCTTCGATGGTGAAGGCTTTCTCTTGCTCTTTTACATTAGCGTTAGCATCCATACAAGCACTGCGCCAAGCCGCTATTTGTTCTGCATAAAGTCCTTTCTTACGACAATATCCAGCCAATTCAGCTTGATTTAACGTCGCTGTTTCCAGCACAACTGCGAACTTGTTTGCTGAAGACCATTGCTCTGCATTACTTCCATCACCTGGCACTAGATGCCCCTTATCAATTGCTTGTTTTCGCCAATTATACAAGGTTGATTCACCAATACCCATTTCGATAGACAATTTTGATATCGATATATTATTGGGCGGCATCATTTTCTGAAGAGCCGACTCTTTTTGCTGCGTTGAATAAATTGGCATTGTTTTTCCACGCCCTCTACTTAATTTTAATGATTAAATATTAAGCGCGACAACTAGTCTGACAGAGAGGGCTACAACGTAACTCATTTCCATACTCAATAAATATAATGTCCGAAGTGAATTATTAAAATTATCTTCGAATTCTAATTCTCGTTTATCTATTTTATTTACAAGTGCTATTGGATCAGATGCATCCATTTCAAATGATTTATTATGGATAAGATTATTTCGAGCTTTTATCAATTTTTTAAGACTAGCAAAAGCTGGTCCTGATTTATCTAAAGAGTTACCACAAATTAATCGAGGAATAACAACCCATTTTGACACTACATCTAAGTTGACTAAGTGCTGCTGATAGTATTTATCTCCAAGCTGTGATCCTGCATAATCATTTATTGCAGCTTCAACACACATTGCTGAAAATACGATTGCTTTTATTTTAGATTCAGTAGATTTTCCATTTAATAGATATTTATCTTCATCACTTAACTGTTCGGTATTGATATTACTTATTCTCAGGCTTTCGCAATATTCTTTTTCTGCAATGCTAAAATAAATCCCGCTTAGTACTTCCGCTCTAGCAGAAAAATCTCTGGGATGTTCAACTTTCAAAGGTACATCATTCATTACAGAATCCAAGGTATTCATAACGAGACTGTAGAATAACTCTGACAGCCAAATTAAATTAAAAAACGAGTTCCTGTAATTAACTCTAATCGCTTTTAAAGCATTAGGTAATGAATTTGGAACCCATAAACAGGCTGTTTTTCTTAAAAAAGAGTAATTCTACAGCCTAAATGCCCCGCTAAGAGGCAAGAAATAGTTTGCTAAAATGTTGAGGAACGCAAACAGCAAACTGTTTTTTGTCCTGCTTGAGCGGCTTATAGTTAGTTGCCGTTTAGCTTACCCAGCGCGGTGACACCTCAAAGGAGAGACCATTAAAAGCAGTACCAGCAATAAATAATAAAACAGAAATGATTAAAGTAAACCTAATGTCATTACGCTTTTTGACAAGTAAATCTGAATTTGCATCTTCACATGCTTTGCCAAAAACTACAGGCCAAAGATATGTAAACATTTGCCTGTAAAGATCTATGAATTCTGGTTCGTTCCATACGCGCCAATGCATTGGAGCTTCAGTTTTCCAAGTTGCTATGAATATACTTACGCTTTTCATAAATGAAAATATCGACCAAATAAAAAGGCAAATCACCAACATTTGAAACATGAGCTATCCTTGAGGCAACTAACGAGCCCATAGATTAACTCGTTTTATTATTTATTTTTATTGATAAACAAACCATAGCTGAGTTCCTATTTTGGTTCAATTGATTACTGTACTTTTACGTAACGTATAAAAAAGTGTTTGGTGTTGTTTCAATTGGCGTTTTAGAAGGGATTACAGGTGTCGGAGTGGCTTACTTGAGGTTAAAAGGGCTTACCCTTCTTAATGCATCGTGTTTTGCAGCTTTTCTATATTATGAACAAGGCAATTCAATTACCCCATTATGCACTGAGGGCATTAACTTTCGTTTGCTCGCGTAAGGTCAATTTATTCATGCCATTCTTTAATAAACAGCGGTCGTCGCCCGATTGGGCTGTCTATTTTTACTTTCATTTTGTCTATATAGCTCAGCTTTTTGTGTGATTCATTATTTATAAACTACACCTGTCGCCCTGTTTCAATCGGCAGCTTTAGCATATATTACTTTTGCAGCGGACACGTTTTAAGTCTTTTAAATAACATAATAAATAACCACATGGTTTAAAAAGGATAGTGTTTAAACATGGAATTTATCATCTCATCTAGCTCATTTTTATCAGTAATTATTTTAGCGTGAGTGCGTAAGCCTGTCATTTGGATCTGTAAAAAATTTGCGATTACTTGAACATCTTTGCTTTCATCTAGTTCACCCATTGCTTTTGCTTTATTTAATATAAGCACAAATGCTGCTAAAAATTCCATTAGATGTGCTTTAGTGATATCCACTAACTCTTGCGATTCTTCAGTTAATTCGTTTACTGTTTTTACCAGCATGCACACTGTATTAGTTGAGTTATCTTGTGTTGGCATCACTTGTGATTTAACTAAAGCTTTCAGTGATTCTAATAACGAGCCATGCTCATTTTGACACTGTTTAATTGTTGCCAACCCTATGTCGGTATAATTTCTTAATACTTCTTTAAATAATCCCTCTTTACTGCCGAAGGTAGCGTAAATGCTAGCTGGACGCATATCTATTTCATCTTGTAAGTTACGCATTGATGTCGCATGAAAACCCTTTTTCCAAAACAGATTTGTGGCTTTGTTTATTACTTCTTGGCGATCAAATTTTGCTTTTTTTAACATCTCAGACTCTTTAACTTCAAATTGAACACACGTTCAAGTATATTTTTTTATCATCTCAGAGTAAATAAGAGAAACATATATTCAGTCAAAGAAAATAAATTACCCCATAGTAAAACCCATAAAATCAATAAAATAGCTGATTAGTTAAGACCAACCTGAACGATCGCTCAAGATAAAGCTTGAACAGTCGTTCAAGCTGACTTATAGTTCACTTCATCAACGAGAGACAATCAACTTATCTTTTACTACGTTTAAATAACTAATTGGAGAAAAAATGACAGCATTTAAATCAGACGTAATCAACCGAGTATCATATCAAGTAAATGGTGCTGACCTTTCTGTACTTCAAGCTGGCAAGGTAGGCAACCCTGTCGCGTTATTAATTCATGGTATTCCGGCGAATGCATTACTTTGGACTAAAGTCATTGAAGCGTTATCAGCTCAAGGATACTTTGTTGTTGCTCCTGACTTACCTGGTTTTGGTGAAACAAAAGTGACTGATAAAAGCCAGTATGGTATTCAAGCAAGTGCAAACTTACTGAATGACTGGATTATTGCGCAAGGTTGGAAGAATATCTGGCTTGTCGCTCATGATATTGGTGGTGGTGTCGCTCAAGGTTTGATGGTAGCAAATGAAGCTGTCTTTCAAAAAGCAACAATATCCAACGCGATAACAGCAGATACGTGGCCAGTACCTGCAATGCAAGGTTTGATTGATGCGGCAAACGCACAGCAGTTTGAGATAGCAGCAGAAAGCGGAATGCTTGCAGAACAACTTGCCCCTTTGGTTCGTGCAACTTTTGTCAATCAACAACAGATAACTGATGAAGTCTTGGAAACAGTATTTCTTGATTCAAAACTAAACACTGAAACGGGCCGTGTTAAATTTGCTCACCTTCTCCGTAGCCTAACTAATGAAGATACGCTGGCGAACATGGAAGCATTGAAAAATGTAAACCTGATCTGGGCGATGCAAGATCCAAATCAACCGTGGGAAGGCCCTGGCTCAATTCTTTTAAATACATTTAAAAATGTGACGGTCAATAAAATCAAACAGGCGGGTCACTTCCTGCAAATTGATGCCGAGAAAGAGTACTTAAATTTACTACTTAGTTAGGACGTTTTAAGAACCATGTTGTTAGCGCTTAACTAGACGATAACTTCAATTGTTTTATGTGGGGAGTAAAGTATTACTCCTCATTATTTATAATATTAGGACCATAAAAATATGCTACTTTCTATCGTCAGCTTCGTTTTATTAAATACGGCATTGGTACATTACTTCTCTAAATTAAAGCAGAATAAAGCACCAAAGAACCCTGTGTTTCTTAAGATTGCAATGGCAATTAGCTCTTTATTATCGGTGTGGGCGATAAGTACACTTTTTACAACACCTACATCGTTAATTTCAACAGTTTTAATCATTGTGATAGCACTTTTGGTATTATCCACCAGTGCAATGTTTACTTTTTTCCTTGCTACAGCAGAAACACCTATTGGTGGTATTAAAATAGCGGTAGGTGATGATCTTTTAACCTTTAAAACTGAAAATTTTGACTCTAGCTCATTGGCAGGTAAGCGTACATTATTGAAGTTTTACCGTGGCTCATGGTGCCCTTATTGTTCGGCAGAACTGGTTATGTTTGAGACGCTTAAACCTAAACTAGATGAATATAACATTCAAATAGTTGGTATTTCTAACGATACCATTGCACAGCAAAAAGAGCATAAAATACGAGATAATATTAGCCACACTTTGGTGGCAGATCCTGAACTAAATATCATCCGACAATACGGCGTTGAACATCACAAAGCATTAGGCGCAACGTCGGAAAATCTGATTAGTATGTTTGGTATATCAATGCCCCTGCCTTGGAAAATGAAATATAAACCGATGTCTATTCCAACGTCGATATTAATTGATGAGAACGGCAAGATTCTATGGATTGATCAATCGAAGGATTATCGTTTACGCGCAAGTGAAGATGCGGTAATGGGAGCGGTAACCGCTAATTTTACTAAAGATTAATAAGACTGACGAAAACAAAACGCAACGCTCTGCACCTAAAGTAATTGCTATTGGGATAGAGAATACCTAGGGTCTGTTGAACTTCCAAGGTTAAATTTTCAGCAGTCTGTTTGGTATTTAGGCAAGGCAGAGCCTATGTAGTGTGGTTATTCCCCATAAATGGGCGATAACGTAGCATTAATGCCAAACAGGCGCTGCCCAAAGGGTTCTTCCTAGGGGCTATTTACTCTTTGTTGCTCGGTTTTTACTTAGCCCACTAGGTTACAAACCTCGCGCCGCGATTAAATAGCCCCTAGTTTGAACAAATTTTAATCCGCAAAGATAAACAGACCCTAGTGCTTACATGGCCTTTATCCGACGTTAAATAATAATCTTGGTGATCCTGTGGTGTAGGTAGTGGTGCTAAATTACTTGAATTTATCACCACAGAACTTATGCCTATGGTTGAAAGAAAACATAAGGTTTATGATTATCGTGTTTTCTTCGGAGCATAAACTTTAGGCGTTTTCTCTGTGTGCACCCTTTGCAAAAAAAATGCCTAAATTAATCAATGCGTATTAGTTTACAGACATCAAAGTTGTTAAATATTTACCTTATACATAATAATTTTTGAATGCCTGCCAATTTCTATCTTCTGACTATTGGCCAATTACCAAAGCTAATTTTATTGTTCTTAAATAAATTAACTATGCTCTATTCTTAATATTTACCGCTTAAAAGTTTTGTGGAATAATGCCCACCTCTTAGGGGAGTAGCCCGCTCAGTAATGAGTAAACTTATCAACATAATTGCACCTCAGTGCATGGTAAGTTTGTAATGTTGTAGCAAGCGTTATCGGCGAGACCTAGGTAGACACTATCCTCATGGCGGGAGATAGTTGTTTGCCTTGGTTTAGTATTCCCGCCTGTAAGAATCAATAATGGAAGTTTTTTTAACCTCAACCGTCACTGTCACACTTGCCGAAATAGGCGATAAAACTCAGCTTTTATCACTCCTATTAGCAGCCCGTTTTCGTAATAAAAGCGCGCTTATTCTTGGTATTTTAGCCGCAACCTTACTGAATCATGACCTATCAGCGTGGTTTGGTCAGTGGTTAAGTAATAGTTTTTCTTCTGAGTATTTACCTTGGCTTGTAAACATCAGCTTTATTGTTGTTGGCCTTTGGCTATTAGTTCCAGACAAAGACGAAGCTGTAAGTAGTAAATACGATAGCTACGGGGCTTTTTTAGTCGCTTTTGTATTATTTTTTATTGCAGAAATTGGTGATAAAACACAAATAGCGACGGTGTTATTAGGCGCGCAATATCAGTCTGTGTTTTGGGTAACGGTAGGAACCACATTAGGTATGCTAATTGCTAACGTACCTGTTATATACGCTGGTAATGCATTACTAAAAAAAATATCTCTAAACACCGTACGTGCTATTGCTGCTTGTGTGTTTGTGTTATTGGGTATTTATGGGTTAGTGACAATTTAATCAATATTAAAGCTCGCAGCTGTTGATTTAAGTGCGAGCTTTAGTTTTTCCTGCACGTTATTTATGCATTATTTACACAGTAACATCCCTTGGTTTGTGTAATTAAGAGGTTTGAGTTAAAACCTGCGGCTAGATTAGTGACCACAGTTTCAACAAAACCACTTCCCTGAGCACACGCTAATCCTTCAGAGAGCGGCCCAGCATAAACAAACTCACCGTTTTTATTAATAATAACGGCGGCAGGCGTTGCCGGAATAACGTGTTTAAGCTTTGGTGTTAATTCAACTTGTACAACCTTCATAGCTTTATTGGCAGCAAAAGAGGTTAACGATGAAATATGCGGTTTAGCCTGTATAGTACACCCGCAGTTTTTTTCTGTTATGAGTACTAACGTCGGCTCACCAGTGTCATCCCAATCCAATTGCTTTTTAAAGTTACTAAACCACTGCTTTTGCAATAAAACTTTTGAGCTATCAAATGGTTTAAGCTGCTCTAATTGAAAATAAATTAACCCTGCAACAACGCAAATTAGCCATGCAGATATGAGCAAAAATACGAAAGTGTTAGATTTATTTAAACTTGGCAATGCTTTGCTCTAGTACATCTATACTTACATCTATTAGCTGCACTTTAGCGGTTAACTGCTGCACTATTTGCGTATCTTGGTATTGATTTTGTCGCATATTATCGGTACTACTTGCTATTAACTCAGTATTACCTGCTTGCTCAGCTACCACTTGTGCAACCGAGTCAGAGCTTGAAGACACAGCGGCTATTTGCTCACTCATTGCTGAAATATTCTCTTTCATTGCGGTACTGATACTTGTTAAATCAACTACAAAATTTACACACTGACTCATTGATTGTGTTGATGTTTTACTATTATTAACGAGATCTTTGAGTGTTAAACCAATCTTGTCTGTTGTCGCTTTACTATGATTTGCAAGTGATCTCACCTCATCAGCAACAACAGCAAAACCTCGTCCATGTTCACCTGCACGGGCAGCCTCAATAGCCGCATTTAAAGCAAGTAAATTTGTTTGCTCAGCGATACCCGATATTTCATTAAGAAGACCAGAAATAACACCCCCAGCTGCAACTAAATGACTTATTTGCTCTTCTGTGTGGTTAAGTAACGTTAATAACTCTCTACTTTTCGAATCTGTTTGATGAACATCTTCTAATGCATTACTGACAGTTTTAGTAATATGGTCGACTTGACTCTTAAGCGCTTCACTTTCTTCTTCAACAAGCTTAAAGCCATGTGCAACTTGTGAGCCTGAATTCGCTATATCATCCGTTTGCTGTGTACGATGCACAGCTCCATCTGCAAGCTGGTCATGAACTTCGATAAGCTCTCGCGAGTTTTTTTGCAGTGATTCTGATTGCGCTTGAACTTGCTTAATAACATCAGATATATAGTCTAGCAATGTATTAAATCCAACCACAGCATCGCTTTTAGTATCATCAGCACGTAGGGAAAGTTTAATATTTTCAGGGTCTTCCATTATTTGCTCTGTCGCATAACTTAATGACAAGCCTGCACGGCGCTCACGTTGCAATGTTTTAGCTATATAACCTGCAACTAGCACTTCAACAATCGCATATCCTGCATGTATAAGTACTGTAGTAAAAGCGAGTCTATCCGGATCAAATACGTAGAAACCTGTATTTTGAGTTTGAAGATAATAAAAAGATAAATGATGAACAGCAACAAATATAATTGCCGTTATAAAAACACGCCACTGTACAAACATTATAAGTACAGCCATTAAAATGAATATCTCAAAGTGGACTTCTATTAGCCCGAATGTTTGTTGGATGTGCAAAAAGGAGAACATCATAATAGCGGCTGCAACTACGTGTGCGGTTACAGCGTTTTCTGGATGCGTTCTGAGTAACCAAATTGGGAGTAAGCAAAGTGGCAAACCAATAATAAAAGCTTGAGTTAACGTACCAAAATACAGACCAACACCAATAGACTCAATAAATAAAAGACTAAAAATAATGGTAAACAACCGAGCGACACTAGACATAAAACCCTTAAATATATTGTAGGTTACTAAACACACAACATTATACGTAATAAAGCTTAAACTGGAGCACTTATTCGAATAAAATTTCAAACTATTGAGACAGACTCAAATAGGCTTATTTTATTATAGGTAATATTTTTTTAAACGTTGGTGTTGCAGCTTGTTTTGTCCACTGAAAAATAACAATTTCAGCACATGAAATTACAGCCCCAGCTTGTCGTAACTGATCAATTGCTAGCTTTTTATGTTCAGGATTTCGAGAGCCGATAGCGTCTTGAATAATAATGACCTCAAAACCTCTTTGAATTAAATCTAAGCATGTTTGTAAAACACACACATGCGCTTCAGTGCCCACAACAACAACTTGCTTTTTACCATAGTTTTTTAACTTATCAACAAAGCCAGGCTCTTCGCATGCACTAAAATAAGTTTTATGAAAATACGCGGCATCGGGCAACATATTTTTGATTTGCTGATTAGTTTCGCCTAAACCCTTCACATATTGCTCTGTTATTAAGACTGGTATATCGTGAATAATAGCAGCCTGCGATAACTGCAACGTACTTTTTAAAATATTCGGAAAATCTTTAATTGCAGGGGCGAGCAACTCTTGTAAGTCTACAATTAATAATATGCTATTTTTTACATCAATATTAGATAAAACCACTATACTCTCCTCATAAGTAGTAACTGTTATCTTTATAGATTAGCTCACTATTTGAAAATAAAACTTTTAACTGAACGTATATTATTTGTAATTAAATAATAAAAACTTATGCTATATTCACTATCTAGCTAAGTACCAACCTATCTACCACTGAGAGTGTTTATAAGTGCGTTTGAGTAAATTTTTTTATCATATTATCATTATTTTTTTACTATGCATTCAAAGCACTTTTGCATCACAAAACTATGCTCAACAATTACAACGTATTTCTACTGATGAAGGCCTCTCGCAAAGCTACGTTTTGCAATCACAAGAAGATGAAATTGGCTACATATGGATAGCAACCCAACAGGGTTTAAATCGCTTTGATGGTTATAATGTAAAAACCTTTAATGGTGGCTTTGGGTTAGATAAATACTATATTTATGCTTTATTTAAAGCCGAAGATGGAAAAATCATAGTTTCAACCGACCTTTCCGGTGCATATATAATAGACCCTCTCACTTTAAAAACTGAAAAAATCTATTCTGGTCAGATAGATAAAGAACAAAAGATGTTTTCTCCAATCTCCGCAATGACTCAGCAGCAAGATACTTTTTACTTTGCTATAGATGGTCAAATATATACATATGATGAGATGAGTAAACGCTTTACACTTAAGCTTACCCTCCCCAATAAAGGTGACTACATTAGGTCATTAACAATATATAAAAACACTTTATATATTGGTACAAATGATGGTTTATACACTGCAAATATAGATAGTTCAGAGCTTGTAAAGATTCCTCTTCATCCCCCTGAAAAAAATACGATAGATAATGTAAACGTCAAATTTTTAAGTGTTGATAGTGAATTAGGATTACTTGTTGGTACTGTTGAAGGTATGTATCAATTAGCATTTGATAATAACAAAAATATATCTGCAGCTGATATTACAACGCTAATTCCTGATTATAATATATGGGATTATGCCAATACTGTTTACGGCGAGTTTGTTGCAACCGAAAGTGGATTGTTCAGTTATCACCGTGAAACCAAAGAACTAGAGTTCATATTAAATTATGAAAAAAGTAAGTTTAATATTAATGAAAACTCTATCAATGACCTCATGGTTGATAAGTCTGGCGTGCTTTGGCTCGCATCTAGAACCCAAGGCGTGTTTACCTGGCCAATTAAAACCCAACGGTTTAAACACATCTCCTTACCTGGCAACAACACTATTCATGCAACCTATCAAGACAATAATAATATTATATGGTTAGGAACCGAAGATGGAATTGCACGCTACGATAAAGCAACAAATAAAAGCAATGTGTATTTAAGTTCCACCGACTCAAAAGCGATATATGGAACATCTGCGGTATACGATATATTTGCTTCTTCAATTGGAGAAGATCAATACCTTTGGCTTGAAACTTTTAACGGGTTTAAACTTTTTGATAAACAAACGGGTAAAGTTATTGAGAATAAAGACACTGATAATAATGTAATTAACCAGCCCAATTTATTTGGTTTTTCCCAATTAGCCGCCGACAAATATGCATTTATGTCTGATGATAACTTTTATGTTTTTAATGAAGCAACCGGAAAAACAAGAATTATTAAAGGGCTTAAAGAACAAGTCGATCCTTTATTTTCTTACGCCTTTTATAAACCCCTTAAAACGCACCCTGAAGAGTTTGTGGTGGGTACGTCAAAAAGTCTTCTAAGGTACAACGAAAAAAATCAAAAATTAACAACTATATTTCAGTCATTTAATCCTAAAAAAGATATTTTTTATACTGTAGAAAATTTTTACTTAGATACAAAGCGAAATATCTTATGGTTAGCAACAACCAACGAAGGTTTACTTGGTGTTGACCCAATTACTTATGAAAGAAAGCACTATATAGGATTAAAAAATTCATTTAATACTGATTCTATTTACTCATTACTTCCTGATGAAAATGGTTTTTTATGGGTAAGTACCGACAATGGTTTGTATCAAATAAACCTAGATACACTCAATGTAATGAGTTATTCAGTAAAAGACGGTTTAAATATAAATCAATTTACACCCATAGCAGCAGCAACATTAAGCGATGGTCATCTTATATTTGGTAGTAATGCAGGAGCACTACTTTTTGACCCTTTAGACTTTAACGAAAAAGAACAACTTAAAAAAAGTAACCTAGCTATTACTGATATCAGTCTTTTTACTAAAGAGCTCAATTATTACCCTAATAAATACCTTAGCCAACCGCTTGATCTCGATTATGAAGACATGGGATTGACCGTTAGCTTTTCTAACTTTTCTTACCCTAATGTTGATAAAGCATATTATAAAGTAATTCTTTCAGGGCCTACATCTCTTACATACGAAGACTTACAGTCTAACCAAGTGTTTTTTACAAAGCTTCAACCTGGCAATTACTCACTAAAAATATCAGCGCATAATCGTGATGGCATTGTTACAAGCGAACCGACTACGCTTAATATCAATGTAGCCTACGCGCCATGGAAGTCGCCCTTTGCTATTGCCGCTTATATAGTTTTAATACTTGGGCTTTTGTTTTTTATTTTTTGGCAGTATCGAAGCCGCCAAGTTGCAATTGAACAGGCACATAGAGCCACTATCCATTCGCAAAAACAAACAGAGCTAGCCCTTAAAAATAATAAAAGCGGTGTTTGGAATTATCGCTTTAAAGATAACTCTGTAAATACACTCAGAGGAATTGAACTTGGTTATTCAGATTTACCTGAACGTGTACATATAAAACAATTTTTAGCACTTATACACCCCGATGATCAACGCCACTTTGAAAGTCAGTGGGTAAACTATTTCAAATACAAAAAGCATCAAAACTGGCAAGCAACTTATCGCTTACAGCACAAAGGTGGGCATTGGCTGTGGTATCAAGATACAGGGCAAGTTATATATGATCCTCAAACAAATGAGCCGTTATATGTTTCTGGCATATATACCAATATCACCGAGCAACGGGCTAATGAGCAACAAGCAAAAATTTTAGGTGAAGCGTTTAGTCAAATAAACGACTGGTTACTTATACTCGATGAACATTTAATGCCATTTTCAGCAAATAACAGTTTTATTGAAACATTTTCAAATGAACAAGCTGTGACTAAAATTAGTCCGAAGTTATTTATTAAGGCCATTGGTAAAAATAAATGTAGAGAATTTGCTCATATTCTAAAAAAATTAAAACCGACAGAAAGCTGGCAAAGTGATACTTATATAAAAACAGCGAGAAATGACGAACATCCAATACATATAAGTGCTACAGCTGTAACAAAAGATACTGCTAGTTACTACGTAGTTGTTATTACAGATTTAACCGAACAAAAACGTGCTGAAAACGAGCTGCGCTATTTAGCTAATTTTGATCCTCTAACGCATTTACCAAATCGTAGTTTAATGTATCAAAACATCGAAAAAGCGATTAGATATGCCGATGAAAATAATACACAATGTGCATTACTATTTATTGATTTAGATAAATTTAAACCTGTTAATGACTCTTTTGGTCACGCAGTGGGTGATAAACTGCTGTGTAATATTACACAAAGAGTAAGCGGTATGCTTTGCGAAAATGCCAAACTTGGCCGCCAAAGTGGTGATGAATTTTTAGTGCTCATTCAAAATATAGAATCGCTGCAATCTCTTCGCAATACAGTAAAGAAAATTAGCAATGAATTAGCTAATAAAGTCATTATTGAAGACTTCTCTATTAATATTTCAGCCAGCATTGGCGTCGCTTTATATCCATTCGATGCTGTAACCACCGATATACTTATTCGTAATGCCGATATTGCGATGATGCACGCTAAACAAGACGGGAGAAACGACTTTAAGTTTTTTAGCGATGAAATGAATGAGCTGATAAAACAAAAGCTACTTCTTGAAAATGATTTAAAAGATGCAGTTAAAGACAACCGATTTTTTAATCACTATCAACCTATTATCGATATAGAAGAAAAAACAATAAATGGTGTTGAGTTACTTATGCGCTGGGAGAATAAAGGTCAGTTAGTATCGCCAGCTCTCTTTATTCCTGTCGCAGAGGAAACCGGTTTAATAGAACTCCTTACTGAGCAAGCCTTGCACCGAGCACTTATTGAACTTGCCCCTATACTCAACGAAAACCCATTGTTTTATATATCTTTAAACTTATCGCCTAAGCACATATTAAAAACAAATATAACGCAGCGATTGCTGTACATATTAGCTGAATCTCAAGTACACCCAAAACAGTTAAGGCTTGAAATAACAGAGAGCATTTTATTAGAAGATAAACTTAAAGCAGCCAAACAACTACAAAACTTAAAAGCGGCTGGGTTTAAATTATTACTTGACGACTTTGGTACGGGCTACTCATCACTCACTTATTTGAGCCAATTCCCTATTAATGTTATTAAAATAGATCAAAGCTTTGTAAATAGTATTGGTGTAGATAAAGGGGATGAGTCGATTATTAAAACCATTTTTTCGCTAGCAAAAAACTTAGATCTTTACTGCATTGCAGAAGGAGTGGAAACACGCGAACAGATGGCATTTTTAGCTGAAGTTGGGTGCAATGTATTGCAGGGTTATTACTTTGCAAGACCAATGAATGCTAAAGACCTACGCAAAAGCGATTGTTTTAGCAATATCATTGATTTGATTTGAAGCGTTAAAAGCGTGCCTATCAACTCTGCACGCTTTTAATAGTAACTAACTTGTATTAATGGATGTGATGGCATTCGTGGCTTTCTATTTGTAATACACTATTGTGTACATTAAATTTTTCAGCTAGAAGTTGCTCGACCTTCAAACGACATGCTTCATCATGTTTTTCAATCGTACAATGCTGTTTAAGTACGACGTGCGCTCCTACTACAACACCGTTGTATTTACGCGTTACTGTGACGTTGTGAACATTGTGAACATGCTCCATATCTGTAATTACACTTTCAATATCAGTAGCCTTAGGGAGTTTTGCTTTATTTAAACGCAAACCTTTTATACAACGAATAATAACCTTAATACCGGTGAATAATACGAAAGAAGCGATTAACATGCTCGATAAAATATCGATAACAACCCAGCCCGTAAAATATATAAGAATGCCGGCAACAAATGTCGATACGGTTGAAATTAAATCAAAGAATGAATGTAAAAATACCGCGTAAACATTAATACTTGCTTTACGGCCTTTATATAAAACCCATGCAGCTGCACCATGAAACAAAAAGCCAATTGCCGCAATAACCGACATCAAATAACTATTAATCGCCAGCTCATTACCTTCATGTTGATGAATAAACCGTTCACCACCTTCGTATAAAATAACTAAGCTGATTGCTAAGTATAAAAAGCCATTTATTAGCCCACCTATGAGTTCAGCTCGTTGATGACCATCGTTGTAGGTTTTAGCAAAGTGAATAGCCAGACTTGACGCAATAAGTGCAATAAACAACGAACTATTGTGAACAAACAAGTGCCCAGCATCAGCAAGTACAGCAAGCGAGTTAGAGTAATAAGCACCTATTACCTGAATTATCATAAATGAACACGTAATTGCTAGCGCAATAAGTAACCGACGACGCGAGGCTTGGTGTGTAGTGATTTCTGTCATGAAATGCTTAAATAACCTATACTTAAAATGCAAATAAGCCAATGATGGCTTAGAATGGAAAAGGGTAATGATATACAGTATCAATTATAATACGTACAGCCCTCAAACGCACTAAAAACTTAGTATAATCAAAAAAATTGTGCTAATAGTAAGTGAGAACAATAAAAATACAAATAGAAAAATAACAAAATTATGGCTTAAGTACATGGAGAGTTGAGTGGATAACAACCAAGCAGATCAAGCATGGCAAAATATGGAGTTACTGCCGTTTTGCGTTTTATTCTATGATAGCAATACGAATATATTTAAAGTTAATAGCCAAGCGCAGAGGCTATTTGACTTAAAAGAACAACCACATTTTAAAAAAGCTGATTTTTCACATATTACGTTAACCAATCATCATAGTAAAAAAGAGCTCTTAATCGAGGAACTCTTCATTGATTATTTTATGGCAAATAACCAATGCCAGTTTGTTCTATCAAAACCAACGTCCAAATTACTACTCAATGTAAAATTTGCAAAATTACTTAACTCAAACTCAATTATCATCATCGATATATTAAATAACAATGTAGATGAACAATATGATTTTGGAAACATTATTTCGAACATTTCAACTGACTTAATTGATATTCAAAATGATGATGTTGATAAGCATATCAATTATGCATTAAAAGCAGTCGGTACAGTTTGCCACGCAGATCGAAGTTACCTTTTTAAATTCGCCGAAGATGGTAAAACCATCAATAATACTCACGAATGGGTCAATAATGGTATACAAGCATTTAAAGAGGACTTACAGGATCTTCCAAAAAACACTCTCCCTTACTTTTTTAGTTCAATGGTCAGTACTCACTTATTCAGAGTTAACGATGTAGCGACGTTACCTATTCAGGCAATAAGTGAAAAAACAATTTTTCAGCAACAAAAAATAAAATCGGTACTTTGTATTGGTTTACGTTATGACAAAGAACTGGTTGGTTTTATTGGCTGTGATTGTGTTGTTCAACATCGAAACTGGACTGATTTAGACCTCATTCGCTTAAGGTTAGTGGGTGAAATGCTCGCTAATGCTTTCAAAAATTTAAATTACAAACAAGAGCTACAACAAACTCAGCAGCAACTCATTAACGCCAACCATAAACTCAACAAACAAGTTAATACTGATGGCCTTACAAACATTGCTAATAGACGCTGTTTTGATCAGACTTTAAAATGCGAAATTAAGCGCTGCGCACGTAATAAAGAGCCTATTAGTTTAATAATGTGTGATATTGATTTTTTTAAGCGTTATAACGATAACTACGGACATCAGCTAGGTGATGAAGTGTTAAAACAAGTGGCCAAAGCGCTACATAATCTTTGCAAGCGTGAAGGTGATTTAGCCGCTCGTTTCGGTGGTGAAGAATTTGCGATAATTTTACCCGCAATCGATACAGAACATTGTCAAAGATTTGCGGCTCTGATTCAGGAAAAAATTGCAGAACTCGCAATTGAACATAACTTTTCAAGTGCCAGTAAATACCTTACTTTGAGTATTGGATTTTATAGCTTTATACCCAGTCAAAAAACAACACCTAAAGAAGTAATAACTAACGCCGACATAGCCCTCTATAACGCAAAAGAAACAGGCAGGAATAAAATAGCCCGGTTTGAGAAAGCCAACTAAGTCGGCGTGCTACGTGAGTTTTAGTGGTTAAAAGCTCGCTGTAGTGATAATCTATACACGCTGAAATTATAAACAATACAACCACTCAGCGTTTAATTATTATAAGGAATGTTTAAATGGACCCAGTCACACAAATTCTCGACATGATTTTTACTGTTGAGGCTTTTTTACTTGTTTTTGTTATCGTGCTTTTAAAAAGTAGCGTTAAATTTGTACCACAAAACCGCGCCTGGTTAATCGAACGATTTGGTAAATACCAATCGACTAAAGAAGCCGGCCTTAACTTTATTATTCCATTTATTGATAGGATCTCGGCTGATCGTAGCTTAAAAGAACAAGCTCAAGATGTACCGTCGCAATCAGCTATCACTAAAGATAACATCTCACTTATAGTTGATGGCGTACTGTACTTTAGAGTACTAGACCCGTACAAAGCAACCTATGGCGTTGACGACTATACGTTTGCAGTTGTGCAACTTTCGCAAACAACAATGCGTTCAGAACTCGGTAAAATGGAGCTTGATAAAACATTTGAAGAGCGTGATTTACTTAACACCAACATTGTTGCTGCTATAAATCAGGCATCTGAGCCTTGGGGTATTCAAGTACTTCGTTACGAAATTAAAGATATTGTGCCACCTAACTCTATTATGGAAGCGATGGAAGCGCAAATGAAAGCTGAGCGTGTTAAACGTGCTCAAATTTTAGAATCAGAAGGTGACCGCCAAGCAAATATCAACGTTGCTGAAGGTAAAAAGCAAGCACAAGTACTTGCTGCAGAAGCCGATAAAGCCGAGCAAATTTTACGCGCTGAGGGTGAAGCAACTGCAATTACAACTGTTGCTGAAGCACAAGCAAATGCACTTATTAAAATAGGTGAAGCTGCAGATACAGAGCAAGGCCAAAAAGCAATTCAGTTAGACTTAGCAACTAAAGCAATTGCAGCTAAAGAAGCGATTGCTCGTGAATCATCAATTGTATTACTGCCAGACAACGCGACAGATGCAAGCTCAATGGTTGCGCAAGGTATGGCAATTATTAATAGTTTAAATAAAAAGAATTTGGGTTAATAACTAAATAAAGAGGTTTGTATGGATTTTATTACGCAAAATTTACCGCAAACACTTATGGTACTTGGTATTGTTGCTTTAATAATAGAAGTAGCTGTACTTGGCCTTTCTACATTTATTTTGTTGTTTTTTGGATTATCGTTATTCCTCACAGGATTATTAATGAGTTTTGGTATTTTACCCGACTCATTAACCACCGCCCTTTGGAGTAATGCAATTGTAACAGCAGGTTTGGCCGTTGTACTTTGGAAACCATTAAAACAAATGCAAAATCGCGTAGATAAAAAGCAAGTAAATAGTGATTTTGCTGAACTTACTTTTGTACTTACTAGCGATGTAACAGAACAAGGTTTAACTACACATCAATATTCAGGTATTAGCTGGAAGCTTAAAAGTGAGCAACCAATTGGTGCCGGTACTGAGGTTTTAGTAACCAAAAAAGAAGTGGGTGTTATGTGGGTTACGCCTAAAAGCTAATCATCACTTTAAAAACAAACACTGTAAATTGTAAGTTACAGTAAAACGGGCGGCTCAAACTGCCCGTTTTTTATATCTGATATTTTAAATACAGCGCCTTGTTCAGTAACAGTATTATTAATCGCTTCATCAAATGCCGATGTCACAAGTAACAATTCAGCATTTTCACCTCCAAATGCAGTGCATGTCGGTTTTATTGCACAAAGCTTTATTGTTTTAATTAGCTCACCGCCTGGAGATAAGCATATAACACACCCCATTCCCCACACAGCTAGCCACAAATTACCTAATTGGTCGGTTACGCAGCCATCGGGATCAACATCAGTATTATTAAATTGATAAAAAACACGTGGCTCAGAGCAAGGTTCGCCAGTTTGCTCATCCAAATCTAATACATAAATACAACTCGTTAAAGAGTCGCAGTAATAGCCACGTAAACGTGCCTTATCAAAACACAATCCATTTGGAATACTCAAGTCACTTACAACGGCTTTAAGCTGGCGTTTATAATAACGGTATATTTTACCATCACCTTTTTTAGCATTTACATCCATTGTACTAAACCAAAAACCACCCCATGGATCAGCGCGGCCATCGTTTGAAAGCCTGTTTAACAGTGTATTTTCAATATTGAGGATAAGATGGCGAGTGTTTGAATTAATATGATATTTATATAAACCAGTACTTGTACAGAGTAACAAGTGCTGCTCATCAATCCACGCTATTGCACTGAGCGTATCAGGCATATTAACTATTTTTAGTTGGCTTTCGTTGTGTGTATTTTTACTTAAAAGTAGTTTTTTATTTATGTCGACCCAAAAAAAAGTATTCAGCATAGGGTGCCAAAGAGGACTTTCTGCAAGATGATTCTGTGTGCTTTCAAAAATGGTTACGCTAGGATCAAACATAAATACTTATTCTTTATTATTAACAAAGCCTTGTAACCCCAAACTTTACCAGAAAACAGTTAATTTCGCGATGTGTACCTGGCTTTAATTTATCAACACGCCCTAGGGCGTGTTGACCTTTGGTGGGTGAATTTGCAGCAGACTGTTTGGTTTTTAGGCAAGGCGGAGCCTATGTAGTGTGGTTATTCCCCATGAATAGGCGATAACGCAGCATAAATACCAAACATGCGCTGCCCAAAGGGTTCTTTCTAGGGACGATTAACTCTTTGTTGCTCGGTTTTTACTTAGCCCACTAGGTTACAAACCTCGCGCCGCGATTTAATCGCCCCTAGATTGAACAAATTTCAATCCACAAAGATCAACACGCCCTAGTGACTGCTAAATCAATATTATTGCACCACCGGCTAATTTTAAAGTTGGGCGTACCACTAAAAAGTTTTAAATACTTAATAGTGGTTACAACATAGGAGTTGATACTGCTAAGGCCTTTTTAGCTAAATAACTGTATTCTTTAACCTAATAATTGCGGTGCTTTACCCGCAATAACTACGGTTAGTAAACCAGCTAACATAGCTCCTACAACGGTGCATATTGCACCGCCTAAAATACCATAAACACCTATAAAGCATATCAGTGCTAAACCAAATAACGGCGCACTTAAAAGTATTTTGGTTGGTATTGCGAGTGTGTTCTTTCGTATGTTGATCATCATTAATAATAAACTCACCATCGCAATTATAATTAGTAACTCGTTCATGCGGGTTGTACCTCAACTTGTAATTTTTGTGTGTTTTTTATTTTTAAGGCAACAAATAGACACGCAACACCCACCACCATAAAGCTTATATCTACTACCGCAACAAGCAAACTATTAAAGTTAACAACATTGCTCACTCCAAATATAATGTTAAGCGGCAGCACTACAGCAAGCGAAGCGCCGCATAATAAAAGAGTCAGCTTAAAATAGTTTTTATAATCCATAGGCAATGCACTTAAAAGTAACCATCCCAACCAGGTATAAAAAAATACAGGACCAAAAAAGCTATTTTGCGCCACACCAACAACGGTGTAATTAAGTACAACTTGCACAGGAAATAGCACAAAGTTTGCTAATACCAAGCCTCCACAACTGCCAATAATAAAACGATTCCAGCGTGTATATGCCTGCATGCTAAGCGATGGGCTACTGCCACGCGTACGCTTTGTGAGCCACATCATCATGCCCGAAATAGGTAAAAGCGCAGTACATAAGCCAAGTAATACCCAAAGCAGTTTTACAAACACTCCTGCAAAGTTCCCAAAGTGCAGCGGAAACATCAACTCAATTACTTTTATCGAAACACCTGAAATATCACCAAAACTACTCATCGACTGCACAAACTCACCATTACCCTGATAATGCAGTAACTGAGAAGCAACAGCCTCGCCACCTAACAAACGCAAATATACCTGCGCATTCGCATCGTTATGCGCCATTATAGTTACATCTCTAATTATTGCTTTAGGGTAACGGCTATGAGCATGCTCTAAAATAGTGTCTATTTTTGTAGGTTGCTTAATGTGGTTAACTACAGGCTCAGGAATGGCGGTAAACGTTTCTATTAACTTATCCTGATCGCCACCAAAGCTCACAAACGCTGCTGCTGGTAGTAAAATAATGGTCGCGAGCCCTAAAAATGATCCTGTAAAACCAATCACAATGTTAAATACGCTGCCCCAAATACCTATAACCTTATGAGCATCGCTTACTGCAATATCTAACCCTTTATCTCGCCTAAACGTAAAGAGCTCTTTTATCAATTTGCGATGAATAAACAAGCCTGTCACTGCACTTACTAAAAGCGTTAAACCTAAAAACCCAGTGAGTATTAACCCAATTGGTCGTCCTAAATGCAAATCTGCATGAAACTCACCTATATAGGTTGGCGCATCCGTTTTTTTATTGGCGTAAAACTCTTTACTAGGCCCATAGTAAGTATTTTCCAGCGCCAATGTATTGGGATGAAACTGAAATACTCTGGCCACCTCTTGGTCATAATTTTCATCGCCATGGTGAGATTCAAATACCAACGTTAATAAATGAAAGTTATGCCCGCTTGGTAAAAACACATGAATGTTTTTGCCAAATTCACTAGGTACTTGTTTATGGTATTCATTTACTAGTCGATTAATTTGCGCGCTGGCAACGTGTTGGCTAGATTGTAACTCTGGATTTGCCCATATTTTTAACTCAGGTCGCGACAGCACCGCTAATGCCCCACTAAATGCGACGATAAATAGCAGCACAGCAGTAATAATTCCTACCCAGCTATGTAATAAAAATAGCTTCTTTAAAGTAATCGACTTCATCCCTGCCCCTGCGTTAACGCCCAAAAACTCAATAAACCATGTGATACACACAGTGCAATCATCACTACAAAAGGTTGCCATACTTTTTGCGCCAAATACGCATAAATAAACAACGCAGTCCAAATAACAGGAAAAAGTAAAATAGGCAGTAATATTTGTTCATTCATTTGAAACGGTAAATAGGTTGTCATACCCGGAATCATTATTACCGCAGTAACTAGCGCTAATACACACGCAATTAAGTGCCTTCGGCGTGTAGCTGTAAACGTTTTTTTATTATTCATTATTCGCTCATTAAATTTGTCCAAACATATACAAAACAGCACATGCAAATGATAACAATTGTCATTATATTGTGCATTTAATACTTAATGCAATTTATTAAACAAATTAAGTCTAAAAACACTGTTGGTTTGCCTTAAGAGCTTTTATGCTACGCCTCGCAATTTAGGTACGCAGTAATGCGTCATTTCAGTTAAGTCGAGTTCGGGCTTTTTAATTTTCAGGAAGCAGTAAACCGTGGATATAATTAACGCGATTATTTTAGGTATTATTGAAGGTATAACAGAATTTTTACCCATATCATCAACTGGGCACTTAATTGTAGCGTCAAAGTGGTTAGGCATTGAATCAACAGACGCTAACCTCGCCTTCGAAGTAATTATCCAGCTTGCCGCCATTTTAGCAGTACTAGCCAACTATAAAGACAAGTTCAGCCCTAAACACTTCAATTTATGGGTTAAAGTTGCCATTGCATTTATTCCCTTGGGTATTATTGGCTTTATATTTAGCGATGTAATAAAAACACTATTTAGCGTACCAGTAGTAGGTGTTATGTTTATTGTAGGCGGTGTGATTTTTTTACTATTAGAGCGCAGTTATAAAGAAGCTAACTGCACAACTACCGATGTAACCCAAGTTACTTATAAACAAGCTCTTTGGATTGGCGTAGCACAAGTATTTGCGTTAATTCCAGGGACTAGTCGTGCTGGGAGCTCTATTGTTGGTGCCATGTTATGTGGCTTAAATCGAAAAGCCAGCGCTGAATTTTCATTTTTACTTGGTTTACCTGTACTTGCAGCAGCCTCAGGGTACGACTTACTTAAACATTACCAACTGTTTAGCTTAGATGACCTAACTGCCCTTGCTGTGGGTTTTATTACCTCTTTTGTTGTTGCCTATTTTACTATTAAACTGTTTATTCGATTTTTAGAAAACTTCACTTTTGTAAGTTTTGGTATTTATCGTATTGTATTTGGTGTTATTTTATTAACCCTAGCTTACATTTAAAATTCGAGGAAAATCATGAGCGAAAAAATAAACGAAGAAGCACTCCACGCACTTAAAATAGCCTTTACGTATATGCCTAAAGCTATTGAAGTTACAAAGTACGAATATGGCGAACGCTACCAAACAGTGCTTGATCACATAGAAGCTGTACGCGAAACATTGCTTATTAACGATGTAGATCCAGAAGAAGTGGGCGGCGATATCAACCCGCAATATACCCCAAATTCAACGTATTAAAAGTATACCGCTGAGTATTACATGCTCGGCGATATATACTACTTATTAATAAACCACCAACTTAGTTCATAAAAACATATGGTTATAAATTTAAATACATATCAATTTTAGTTATTACTTATTAAAACTGCTAAACTGAATTTTAAACTAATAACAACGCCTTAACTGGCTTATGTATTATATATATATTGAACAAAAGCTTACGGGGTGTTTTCTTTTGAATTTTTTACGACGTTTTCACGATATAGTTTCGAATCAATCGCTTGATTTTGAAAGTAAAATTAATAAGCTCTTAGTGTTTGGGTTAGAAGTGTTTGACCTAGAGCTAGGTATTATTAGTAAAGTAGATGAAAACAGCTATACCGTTTTACATGCCATAACCCCCGACAACTCGCTTTTGCCCGGTACCGTGTTTGAATTACAAGGCACCTATTGCGTACATACGCTCGCTGCAGGCTCTGCACTTGCCTTTCATAAAGCATCTCAAAGCGCAATTGCAAACCACCCCTGTTATATCAATTTTCAGCTAGAATCTTATATTGGTGCGCCAATAAAAATTGGTGAAAAAATATTTGGTACCGTTAACTTTTCATCCATAAACAGCTCTCCAGCTTTTAATGATGCAGCTTATGATTATATTGAGTTATTTGCACAGTGGCTTGGATCGGAATTTGCTCGCACCCAAGCTAAAGAACAACTCATAAAAAATAGTAATACTTTATTAAAGTTAGAACACGTTGCAAATATAGGTACGTGGGAGGTTGATCTAATCTCCGATAAAATTACCTGGAGCGAGCAAACATACCTCATACATGAGGTGGATGAACAATTTCAACCGCAAATGAATTCTGCAGTCGAGTTTTATAAAGAAGGTCCAAGTCGTGAAGGCATTACTCGCGCGGTAGAATTAGCCATAGAAAAAGGCAAAAAATGGAATCTAGAACTAGAAATAGTAACCGCTAAAAATAAACATTTATGGGTGGCTACCTTTGGTGAGGCCGAATTTGATGAAGGCCGATGTGTCCGATTATTTGGCACCTGTCAAGATGTAACCGAGTCAGTAATGCTCCGAGAAGAGCTTAAACAAAAGCAAGCTCAAGCCGAGCGCTTACTTGAAGACAGAAGCATGCTATTTGCCAAAATCAGCCACGAATTAAGAACTCCTCTTAATGGCATTACTGGTATGCTAACCACATTAGTTGATGAACACAGTGAAGAAGATCGCGCTGAAAAAATTAAAATTGCACTTAGAAGCGCCGACATTTTACTCAGTATAATTAACGAAGTGCTCGATTTTTCTAAAATTAATCATGGTGAGCTAAAGCTAGAACCTACTGACTTTTTATTAAAAACAATTTTTACCGATTTAACGTCTTTGTATACACCTCTATTTAAAAACACGCATGTAACGCTGCAAGTAAATAATATAATTGATGATAACTGCTGGGCGTTTAGCGACAACACACGCCTTAGCCAGATTACTTCTAACTTACTGAGTAATGCGCTTAAATTTACTGAAAATGGTTCAGTTACACTAAACACCAGCCTTTCTAAAGTACAAACTAAGTTAAGTTTAAACATTGAAGTATCTGATACTGGCCGAGGAATGAGTAAAGGCTTTTTAGAGTCACTGTTTTCTCCTTTTTCTCAAGAAGTAGATGCTAAAAACTCAAAAGGTGGCACAGGCCTTGGGCTTGCAATAGTAAAAGAGCTTGTTGAATATATGGGCGGTACAATAAAGGTAAGCAGTACACCCAATAGAGGCACTACGTTTTTAGTAAATATTCCTATTGAGAAAGGGACAGAACAAAAACAAGAAAACCTCAAATCAACGTTAGATATCAATGGCAGTGAACTATCAGTGCTTGTAGTCGATGATAACGACATTAATCGGTTGGTACTTCATGCCTCTTTAGGCAAGCTTAATATTAAAGCAGACTCAGCAGTAGATGGCCAAGATGCTGTATTAAAATGTCGCCAAAAGCATTATGACCTTATTTTTATGGACTGCATAATGCCCATACTCGATGGATTTGAGGCAACAAAGCAGCTCAGATCAGAAAACATCTGCTCGCATGAAAAAACCTACATAGTGGCCATAACGGCTAATACTTCATCACAAGACAAACTTGCCTGCAAACAAGCCGGTATGGATATGTTTATATCAAAACCGTTTAAAATGCACTCATTAGAAATTGCGATTGCATCGGCCGCTAAACGGCTAGATTTTTAAACTTATTGACCTTTATATACTTACGAGTGAATAAAAACTAATATAATTAAAGTGTTTATCTCGAATAATTTGAATCATAAGGAAAGCGAAGTATGATATTCGGTAGTGAAAAAAATAATAGAGAAGAAATTGGCTTAATTTGGGAAAGACTTGTTCCGATCGAACGAAAAAACACCGAATTCGATAAGAAATTTATAGCTCTAGATGAAAAACTAGATTTACTAGAAGCAAAAGCTAAACAACCAAGTGAAAGCCAAAAAGATGCTCAAACAGCATCAAGATCAGCAATCGCTTACAGGTCAAATATAAAGAAAATAAAAGAAGAAATTGAAAAATATGCCGATTCAATTAAAGCGATACATACCTCCGTATCGAGCTCCAAGACAAGTATTGAAGAGAACTTGGAGTTAGTTACTAACTCTCAAGATAAATCCATTGAATTATTACATAAGATTCAAAGTATTGAATCTGAAACTGAAGAATTAAAGTCATCTTTACAAGCTAATGTAGACATACTTGTAACAACTGTTGATGAGCACAGTGATTTACCGACAAAATTAGTTAATGCTCTTGAAAGTATTGATGAGTTAGAAGGCATTGAAACTAAAGCTCAAGGCATTCTCAAAAATATTGCATCTCATCACAGTAAAATAAAAGAATTAAGGCAAGAGATTTTAGGGTATGACACAGAAAGTGATACTGGTGAAATAGAGCATATTGAAGGACTTAAAGATGAACTTGAAATCTCATTTAATGAGTTGAAAAAGAACTATTCAGATTTCAATCAAGAACTAATTGATTATAAAAAAGTCAAAACAGAGCAATTTGAATCACTTGTTAGTAAATCAGAAAAAGATATTGAAGAATTACGAGATAAATATGACATTTCTCACAAGGAACAACTTAGCAACCATAATAATCAACATAATGAAGTTTATAATAGGATAATTAAGTTATTACCTGATGCACTAACTGCAGGTTTAAGTAGTGCTTATGATGAAAAAACATTATCGGAAAAAACCGAAATGGAAAATCATAAAAAAACTTTTACAAATGCTATCCGTAGCCTTGTCGCTATTTCTTTAGTTCCTTTTGCTGTTGATCTTTATTTACTGATTGGCCTAAATAAAGATCTATTAGCCGTTTTGTCAGATACTCCAAAAATTATATTATCAATTTTACCACTATATCTACCTGTTTTATGGATAGCTTATTCAGCCAACAAAAAAGCAAACCTTTCCAAAAGGTTAATCGAAGAATACACACACAAAGGAGTTTTAAGTAAGACATTTGAAGGCTTATCAACCCAGATAGAAGAATTGAAAGACGGTGATCTATCTAATGAACTTCGTGTAAAGCTATTATTTAACATCCTTCATGTTAATGCAGAAAATCCAGGGAAACTAATTTCTGATTATAAAACGACTGACCACCCTATTATGGATGCACTTGATAAAAGTGTTAAATTAGGAAATGCGGTAGATAAATTAAAAAACATACCTGGTTTTTCAAATTTAATAACAAAACTAGATAAAGAAAGCCAAGATATATTAATAAAAACAGCAGGTAAAGTTGAGACAGGGCTACAAGCCAAAGATTCAATAATAGTAAAATCAGATGATCTAGATAGTCGTTCACCAGGTAGTACTTAAGAAACATGTATTTAAAGAACTTTATAAATTAAAAAAGCCGCCTTTGGAGAAGGGCGGCTTGGGTCAACAAACAGCTATGGGTGTAGCCTTGCTGTTATATCAAGAGAGTTTTTACTAAATTTTTTATTAAATAATGTTAAGCAGCGCTTTGATCTTCTTCGGTTTCATCGCTGTGACGAATTAAATAATCAAATGCGCCTAAGCTTGCCGTTGCACCACTGCCCATTGCAATAATAATTTGCTTAAACGGAGTATTGGTTGAATCCCCCGCGCCATAAATGCCTGGTAATGAAGTCGCGCCTTTAGCATCAATCAGTATTTCACCAAATTTGCTTAATTCAAGGTCGCTGTCTTTTAACCATTCTGTATTAGGTATCAAACCTATTTGTACAAATATACCGTCAAGTTCAAGCTCTTTGCTCTCTTCCGACACTCTATCTGTGTACATTAAGCCTGTTACTTTTTTACCATTGCCTAATACTTCAGTTGTTTGTGCACTTTTGATAATGGTAATATTAGCCATGCTTTTAGCTTTACAAATAAGTACTTCATCTGCACGTAATGTGTCTGCAAATTCAAGTACTGTAACGCTTTGTACAATATTAGCTAAATCAATTGCCGCTTCTATGCCTGAATTACCACCGCCAATTACAGCAACAGGCTTACCTTTAAATAAAGGGCCATCACAATGTGGGCAATATGCCACACCATGGCCGCGATATTCTTGCTCGCCAGGTACGTTCATTTCACGCCAGCGTGCACCAGTGGCAAGCACGAGCGACTTAGCTTTAAGTACGGCGCCATTCTCAAGTGTAATTTCGTAACCATTGTTATAACCAAGTGCTGCTGCGCGCTGATTATGCATTACATCCACGTCGTATTCTTTAACGTGCTCTTCAAGCTGGGCAACTAATTTTGGCCCCTCAGTGGCTTTAATTGAAATAAAGTTCTCTATGGCTAATGTATCGGCCACTTGCCCGCCAAATCGGTCGGCAACTATACCTGTATTTAACCCTTTTCGTGCTGAGTAAATAGCAGCCGATGCGCCCGCAGGCCCACCACCAATTACAAGTACATCAAATTTGTCTTTTTTACTTAGCGACTCAGCTTGGCGCTGCGCACCTTTGCTATCTACTTTATTAAGTATGTCGGTAAGACTCAGTGCACCTTGGCTAAATGGTTCGCCATTTAAATACACAGCCGGTACAGCTAAAATATTTCGCTCTTCTACCTCACTTTGAAATAATGCGCCATCAATCATGGTCGCTTTAATATTACTGTTTGTTGCTGCCATAGTATTAAGTGCTTGCACTACTTGCGGGCACGTTTGGCAACTTAAGCTTATATATACTTCAAAGTTGAGTTCTTGAGTAAGCGATTGTATTTGCTCAATGTCTTCACTTTTGGCTTTACTTGCGTGTCCGCCAGTATGTAAAAGCGCTAACACTAAACTTGTAAATTCGTGCCCCATAGGTACGCCTGCAAACGTAATATGAGTGTTTTTACTGGGTGAATGTACAACCATTGACGGGCGACGTGCGCTTGTATCAGGGTTGTTTATTACCGTAAATTTATCGCTCAGTAAGGCTAAATCGTTTGCTAAGCTTTCTACTTCTGCTGATTTTTTGCTGTCATCCAAGGCAATAAGCAGCTCAACAGGTTGAGTAAGCGATTCAAAATGGCTTTTTAATTGATTTTTTATGTTGTTATCTAACATGGCTTAACCCTTTTAGGAAAATTTAAACAGCAAGCCTCCCATGCCAAATAATGCACGTGCTTAAACAAGTATATTGATATAGGAGGCACCAACAAACGGATGTTCGTTGATTTAAGGGCAGTTACCTGCCCTTATAGTAGGAATAAATCTATACTTAGATTTTACCCACTAGGTCTAATGAAGGTGCAAGTGTGTCTTCACCTGGCTGCCAAGATGCAGGGCAAACTTCACCATCGTGAGTTGCAATGTATTGTGCAGCTTGTACTTTACGAACAAGTTCTTTAGCGCTACGGCCAATACCTAAATCGTGAGTTTCGATAATTTTAATTTCGCCTTCTGGGTTCATTACAAATGTACCGCGAAGTGCTAAACCTTCTTCTTCAATCATTACGCCAAAGCTGCGTGTAATGCGGCCTGTTGGGTCGCCAATCATTGGGTAAGTAATTTTACCTATTGTGTCTGACGTGTCGTGCCATGCTTTGTGAGTAAAATGAGTATCGGTAGATACTGAATAAACTTCTACGCCCATTTCTTGTAATTGTGCGTAATAATCTGCAACATCACCCAGTTCAGTAGGACATACAAACGTAAAATCAGCTGGGTAAAAGAATAAGATTGACCATTTACCTAGAACATCTTTTTCAGACAATTCTACAAAGTCACCGTTGTGGTAAGCGGTTGCATTGAATGGTTGTAATTTTGTGTTGATTAATGAAGTGCTCATGGTATTTCCTCATCTATGTTTAATGTATTTAAAAAGTAATCAACGCTTTCGTTTTAAACGACCTTTTGCGTTGGCTTGATTAGTACAATAAGGCTAATGGGTAATTAAATAAAATTGATTGTTTAGATTAAAGCAATCTGTTTTTTAGATTGTAAGTAATATCCATAAACATGGGGGAAAACAAAAAGCCAGCCAACTGTTTGGTTTATATCCAACAAGCTAAAAATAGCCAATAAACGCAGGTAATTTAGATACGTTTATGGCGTACTTACAGCAACATACCTGTACAATTATTTAAAACGCGAGGTACAATTTAACTGTATCAATCAATTGTTAAGCTAAGTATCTTAAACAGGGATTAATTATGACTCCTAAAAAACGCCGAGTATTACAGGCTGTCTTATATGAATTTTTTGCCATTGCCTTTGTTGGCCCTATTATCAGCTTTATTTTTGACAAATCAGCCTCTTCAGCAATCGGTTTAGCCATTGTTTTATCAAGTATTGCACTTGGCTGGAATTATGTATTTAACGCTTTATTTGAACGCTGGGAAGCAAAGCAAGCTGAGCGAGGGCGCACTTTAGGCAGGCGTCTATTGCACGGCATTGGTTTTGAAGGTGGGTTGGTATTATTACTAATCCCTGTAATGTCGTTGTGGTTAAATATATCAGCCCTAAATGCATTAATAGCAAACCTTGGCCTGTTTGCGTTTTTCTTTATCTATGCAATTATTTTTACATGGGCGTTTGACCGCGTTTTTGGCCTACCAGAATCCGCTAAAAGCGATAAAACAACGCAGTAAAACATCTTTTAATTAAGCCTCTTTAAGAGGCTTTTTAATCTGATAAAACGATAAGTATCACCTCCCAGTAAAAATAAAATAGGCTAATCATCAGCCTACCCTACATATTGTATTACTTTATATTTAAAGAAATAATAACAATGAAGATCGAGTGCTTTATCTACAACGTTTAATCAATTAATACCTCTACACTATTTAGTAGCTCGCATTTATTGTAAATCCACTTTACTTATAAAATACTGCTACAATAACCGCGCGTAAAAACGTTCAAACACAAGGCACACTGTTATGGAAAAATTTGTTAATCACATTCAACTAGGCTACCTAGGGCTACTTCCTTTTTTAGGCTGCGTGGCATGGCCGCTTGTGTTTGGTAGTAACAGCGTTAACTTAGAGTTTTTTACTTTTTACAGTATCGCCATTTTAGCATTTATGGCAGGTAACTTGTGGCGTGCCGGAGAGCAGAGTTATAGCAATGCAATTAAAGCGGTATTACCTGTAATTCCGGTGCCATTCTTGTCGTTTATGCCTACCGAATGGGCGCTTGCTTGGTTAGGTGCTAGTTTTTGGCTGGTACTTATTTTTGAAAAAGCCACACCGCAATGGCAAACCTACCATAAAGATTATCAAAAAATGCGTGTTGTACTTACCTCCGTTGTATTTGTGTGTCATATCCTTACTATTGGTATGAGTATTTACCCTAAATAATGGCTGTAAACTTAAATATTGCGTGGTAATAAGGTAATATCCGCGCACTGCTATTTGAGGACACACCATGATTGACCAATTACGCCAACAACTCGATGAACTTGGCGAAAACTACGTAGAAAAAAACGCAGCATTTAAAATCAAAGTGATTCCATTTTTTTGTGCTATTCGCATAAAAAAAGATCATAAAAGTGAAGGTCGTTTGAGTTTTTATTCAAGTCAATTACTCGAAATTTTCTTAGTCGTCTTATTTTTGCTATTCGGTTTAATGCTTTACGATACAAATGCAGGATTTACCCACGGGCCTATTCATATTGCCTTTGCCATTTTAATTACCTTTAATCTTATTATTAAACAAATCGCAATTGAAGGGTTAAAAACCAGACTTGCGTTTCATCGTTTACTCGCAGCACAGTCTCAAAAAAGTACGCCTGATGCTGATAACACACCAACTAAACCGCTTTAATTTATGTATTTAGATCCTGGTTGGCGAATACTCACTGTTGGCGATGGCGACTTATCATTTTCGAGCGCCATACATAACAACGTAAAGCCGCACACATTAGTGGCCTCTACCTACGATGATGCAATTACTATTGAGCAAAAGTACCAAGACAATGCGCTTAACGATTTAAAAGCGCAAAACGTTGCCGTACTTAATAGCTTTGATGTAACAAACCCTGCGTGTTGGCAAACTCTAAGTGCAAATCAGCACAGCTTTGATGTGGTTATTTTTCAGTTTCCGCTTATACCTGCGTTTGTTGGCCGTGAAGCATTTGAAAACAACACGCGCCAAACCAGTATGAATGTACTAAACCGCGCTTTACTGCACCAGTTTATTAAATACGCGAACGAATACGCGCTTGATAAAAATGGTCCAATGCTGTGTTATATCACTTCAAAGGATGTAAAACCTTATCGAGAATGGAATATAGAAGGGAGTTTAAATAACGGTTTAAACGCTGATTATTTAGGCCAAATCCCATTTGATATTAGCCATTTTGAAGGTTATAAAATTCGTAATGTTGACCGCGATAAACACGTTAAAGACACCAGCGGCATAACTTACGTTTTCAGCCCAAAAAGTATTGATACACATACTAGCGAATTAAGCTCACGTCTTACCAAACCTGCATACTTAACATCTAACCATTGCCCCCTTTGCCGCGTTGGACCTTATATGGCGAGCGAGGACGAAACCAAGCATCTAAACGCTAAAAAGCATCAGCAAATGCTGCACCTTGAAAGCGATTGGCAACAATGGTTAAACGGATTTTATAGCTAAGTGTCTTTAATAATTAAACGTTGCCGCGTTTAATTAAATCAGCTGCTTTTTCAGCAATCGCAATTACCGGTGCATTTGTGTTACCGGTAATAATTGTAGGCATAATCGACGCATCCACTACGCGTAAGTTACTTACCCCGTGTACTCGCAAATTAGTATCCACCACTGCCATTGAGTCTTGCCCCATTTTGCATGTGCCAACCGGGTGATACTCGGTATCTGCCGTTTGGCGTATAAACTCAATTAACTGCTCATCATTATTTATATCAAGCGGATAGACCATTTTACCGCGTATAGTATCAAAGGCTTTGCTTTGCATAATAGCGAGTGTTTTTTTAAGGCCAGCAAGCATTGCAACTATGTCGTCTGGGTGGCTTAAGTAGTTAGGATCAATAAGTGGAGCACTACGTGGGTTGCTGTCGGCTAATGTAATAGTTCCTCGGCTTTTAGGGCGCATAATACTGCTGTGTATACTGTAACCATGCCCAGTATGTAATTTACGACTATGATCGTCCACCAGCCCTATAACAAATTCTAGCTGTACGTCAGATGCAGGCGAATCTTCAAATAGCTTAATAAACGCATGCGACTCTGCAAAATTACTTGTTAATCGCCCCTCTCGCTTACTAAACCAGTTAACGCAGCCTTTAAAAATGCTCGCAATACCAAGTGGGCTTATACCAAAGGTACCCTTGTTTGTTTTTGATTTATAAAGCGGCACTACCGTTAAGTGATCTTGTAAATTAGCACCCACACCTTCTAGTACGTGTTGAGCTTTAATATTATGAGCGCTTAACTGAGCTTTAGGGCCAATACCCGAAAGCATTAATACCTGCGGTGAATTAATAGCACCGGCGCTCAAAATCACTTCTTTATTAGCAAGTAAATCTATTACTTTGCCGTTTTTTTCTATTTGCACACCTTGGGCGCTTTTATCATTAATTATAATTTTATTAACGTGACTTTTAGTCAGTACCGTTAAGTTAGCTCTATTTAAGTTAGGTGTTAAATACGCTTTAGCGGCGCTACAACGCTCGCCATTATGCTGAGTCACTTGTGAAAGCCGTGCACCTTGCTGCTCTGCACCATTAATATCGTCGCTTAAATTAACGCCCTGCTCTTTACAGCCGTTTAAAAAACACTGGTTAATTGCACTTGGGTTATTAAGTTCTTGCACATGTAAGGGGCCATCAGTGCCATGCAGCTCATTATTTATAAAGGTTTTATTGTTTTCAGCTTTAATAAAATACGGGAGTAAACTATTAAAATCCCAGCCGGTATTACCAAGCTGTGCCCACTGGTCGTAATCGTATTGAGTACCGCGAATATAAACCATCGCATTAGTAGAGCTCGACCCACCCAGCACTTTGCCTCGCGGCACAAAACCACACCGATTATTTAACTCTTTTTGAGGTACTGTATTGTAATGCCAACTATTTATGCCATAAGGCACACTCGCTGCTATGCCAGCTGGCATTTGTACAAATGCGCTTTTATCGCTGCCGCCTGCTTCAATTAAGCACACACTTACATTTTTATCTTCAGACAAGCGCGATGCCATCACGCAGCCACCACTGCCTGCGCCAATCACAATGTAATCAAATGTTGTATTGTTCATGGTGTACCTTAATAAAAGTGTTAAACGTCCTTAACAGTAATAGTGCATAGAAAAACTCAACAAAACTTGATATTTTTAGACATCATTTATTTGAGGTTAACCATGAGCAGCCTAATCAGAGCCACGTCATTACAAGGTATAGACACCCTAATTAGCGAATTTGGCGGCGATCCGCATCAAATAATGCAAAACTGTAATATTAGTAACGTTGACTTTAAAAACCTCGACAACCACTATTTGCCTTATCGAGATTACGCTGAGTTATTAGAATACTGTGCTTGTGAGTTCAATTGCTCTAGTTTTGGCCTTAAGCTCGCAAGTAGACAAAATTTTGATATTTTAGGACATGTTGCAATAGCAGCCAAAAGCAGTACTAATTTAGGTGATGCACTTAATTGGGTTATTAAATACCTTTACTTGCACAGCCCTGCACTTAGCTTAAACTCTCACCCTTTAGAGAGTGATAAAAGCGTGTTTTTATCATTCGAAATTAATTTAAAACCATTACCGCACATTAACCAAGTAATTGAGCTAACCATTGGTTTAGCACTGGCTGTTATTAAAAAGCTGAGCAATAACCGCTGCAAACCAATTACTATATTTTTGCCCAAAAAATTAAGTACTAATACTCGTGCTTATAACACTTATTTTGGTTGTAACGTTACAGAGCATCGCAACAGCGCTGGTATTGTAATCTCAAAAAGTGATTTAACCCTTGAGCTTGATCACCCTGAGCTAAATAAAGTACAAGCGTCGCTAAGCTTCTTGGCAAAAAACAAAGAACACACCCAATCATTGCCCAACCAAGTTAGTGCGCTAATTAGGCCTATGCTTCCTATTTATCAATGTAGTAACCAAACTATTTCAGCTGCGCTGGGTATGCACCCGCGTACTCTGCACCGAGAACTTATCAAACATAATACGAGCTTTGTAAAACTTAAAGACGCTACTCGCCGGGCTTTAGCTGCCCACTACTTAGCGCAAAACCAATTTACAATATCAACCATATCTGAGCTTTTAGGGTATCAGGAGCAAGCAACGCTAAGTGTTAATGTTAAACGCTGGTTTGGGTGTTCTCCTAGGGCATATAGGACTAAAAAAATGTTAAACTAAACACTCTTATTATTTTTATTTAAGCTAAGGAGTGAGCATGAACTTTGTTATTGTTGGCACCAATTTTATTAGCGACACATTGTTAGCCGCTGCAAATACGTTAAACGATTTTAATTTATACGGGGTGTGCTCGCGCGCGGTATCTAGCGGCGAAGCATTTTTAGCCAAACATCCACAAAACACACAAGCAAAAATTTTCACCTCAATCGAGCAAGTATGCCAAGATCAAAACGTTGATGCTGTATACATAGCCGCCCCTAACAGCTTACACAAACAATACGCCGTTATGTGTCTAGAAGCGGGTAAACATGTCCTTGGCGAAAAACCATCAGCAGCCAACTCTAAAGAGCTTGCAAGCATTATAGCTGCAGCAAAAAAGCATCAGCGCCTTTACATGGAAGCCATGATGACCACTCACTTGCCTAACTTTGAACAGCTGCAACAGGCAATGGTAAAAATTGGCACACCACGTAAATATATTGGCCAGTACAGTCAGTATTCGTCGCGTTACGATAAGTATAAAAATGGCGAACGTCCAAATACGTTTTTACCCGAGTTTGCTAATGGTGCTTTAGTTGATTTAGGGATTTACCCACTGTATTTATTAATTGCACTTTGGGGAGCGCCGCAAAGCGTAAGTGCCAGTGGCGTATTGCTTGATACAGGTGTAGATGGTGCGGGCGATGTATTACTAAACTACGCAGATAAACAAGCCGTTATTAGTTACTCTAAAATATCGCAAGGCGACAATATTACCGAAATACAAGGTGAGCTTGGCCGCATACGTATAGAAGCTGTATCGCAACTCAAAAAGGTGGAGTTTATTGCTAATAATGGTGAGGTAGAGGTTATATCACAGCCGTTTGATGAGCACTTTATGAAATACGAAGTTGAACACTTTATGGCATTAGTGAAGCAAAACATCCATGAGTCACCTGTTAATACTCACATTTTAGCCAGTAACGTAATGAGCGTTCTTGATGAAGCCCGCAAACAACTTGGGGTTGTGTACCCTAACGACTAATTAAATAAAATATGGGCGTTAACCAACGACAGTCAACGCCCATAAAAAAGCTATTTAAGCTTTCGTACAACGACACACTTTACAAAACGTTTAAAAAATAACGATCCCCATCCATGGGCAATCAAATAAGATGTCTTAGAAATAAAAATATTTCCGCAATAAATTTAACACCAACAACTTAAACTGACTTATTACCAATATTTATTACTCAATAACCTTAAAACTAACCTAACACATAAAAACATTACCAATCAAGCTAGCCAATTGCATTATTTTAAACTAAATTGGTAATACAAGAATGCAACCATTGGTGTATAGTGGTTTTTAACCATAACATCGCGTTAGAATTTTGACATAATAGTGAATTTTGAGGTAACCTCTGGTATTCACAGTTGGTTTTGACTTTTAGGCCCCAGAGGCCACTATTCCTTAAGGTAATGAAGGTAAAGTATGGGTAATCGTCGCTTATTTTGGCGCATAGTTGATAAAATTGAGTCTTTAATAAATCAAGGCGAATTTTCTGCTGGGAGTCGTTTACCACCTGAACGTGAACTTGCAGAAATGTTTGATGTAAGTCGCCCTACGATTAGAGAAGCAATTATCGCATTAGAAGTACGTGGCAGAGTTGAAGTTAAAACTGGCTCTGGTGTTTACGTAGTAGAACAAAAAAATGCTTCTATAAAATCAAAAGAGATCAGTGCATTTGAACTTACACAAGCTCGCGCATTGATTGAAGGCGAAATTGCCGCTTTAGCTGCTCAAAGCATTACAGAAGAAGAACTAGAGCAACTAAATAAAACGTTAATAGCCATGGAAAAAGGCCTTTATGTTGAGCAAGCTGACCGTGAGTTTCATGAAATAATCTCGCGGGCAACACGCAACAAGGCACTTGAATTTGCAGTATCTAACTTGTGGGATTTACGTTTAACAAACCCACAAATTGTTGCTGACTATAGCAGTGTATGTAAAAACAATAACGAATGCGTTATGGACGAACACACCGCTATTTATACTGCTCTTAAATCTCATGATGCAAATGCAGCACGTACTGCAATGCACAAACATTTTAACCGCTTAATTAATGCTTTATTCGACGCAGTAGAATCGCGCGCACTTGAAGAAATTAAACGTAAAAATGATGAAAAACGAGGCCTTTACTCGCTTGACGGCTTAGTTAATAAAAGTGCCCACTAAAGCCTTTTAACCAACTTATTAAAGTTAGCAAGCGCCTGTTTGCTAACTTTATCGCTTACTTTATTTACTCGCCCTATTTAATATACTTTTAATTGCGCTATTTTTGGTCGCAAACACTTACCTATAAATTTAAAAAAAGATACTATGCCGCCATTAATATCGAGCGGGTTTAGCTTTTATACTCCCTGCATTACAATTTAACTATTTGATAGAGTTACTCAACTCAAGGATAAAAATGCAAGCATCTTCAAAAAGTTACTTACTGGCTATCGTGTGTGTTCTGCTTGCCATGATGACCATTCAAACGGGCGCGTCGTTTGCAAAACAGCTTTTTCCTATTGTTGGCCCTGAAGGCACAACGGCACTTAGGCTTGGTTTTTCTGCCCTTATACTTTGCTTAGTATTTAAACCGTGGAAACACTTACCTACTTCTGGTAATCGTATTTCTATAATTGTGTATGGTTTAAGTTTAGGCGGCATGAACATTTTGTTTTATTACGCTATTGAACTTATTCCGTTAGGCATTGGTGTAGCGCTTGAATTTACAGGCCCGCTTGCTGTTGCCTTGTTTTCATCGCGCCGTAAACGTGACTTATTTTGGGTTGCGTGTGCTATTGCAGGTATATTACTTTTACTTCCTGATATGAGCGGCCAAGACAGTCTTGATCCGTTAGGTGTAGCGCTTGCGCTTGGTGCGGGTGCATGCTGGGCAGGTTATATATTATTTGGTAAAAAAACGGGCACACAAAGCTCTGGTGGAGCCACTGTTGCATTGGGTATGACTGTTGCAGCAATTGTACTTGTACCTTACGGCGGTATTATGCAAAGTGCCGCATTTTCATGGGAAATTATTCCTCTGGGTATTGGTATTGCTATTTTATCAAGCGCATTACCTTATACTCTTGAAATGGTTGCGCTGCGTAACATGCCATCGCAAGGGTTTAGCGTAATGATGAGCTTAGAGCCCGCAATTGCTTCGCTCGCTGGGTTTATTATTTTAAGTGAGCTACTTACTTTATGGCAGTGGCTAGCTATTTTACTTGTGATAGTTGCATCTGTTGGTAGCTCGTTTTCAAATGCAAAAAAGCAGGTTGCTTAAATAAAAACTGTAATCGACTAATTCTAAAAAATAAAGCCACCGCGTAAGCAGTGGCTTTTTTGTAGCAACGTAATTAGCTTATGGCCTTACCTTGCTTTTTAGTTGTAACCAAATACCCAATCAACGAAATAAGTGGCATGCCCGTAGCAACCAGGGCAATACCTGTCCAACCACCCGCTTCATATAACGGGCTGGCAATAAGCGACCCCACCGCACCACCTACAAATATACTGGTCATGTAAATAGCATTTAAACGTGCTCGGCTTTGTGGCTCTAGTGCGTAAACTGCGCGTTGCCCGAGTACCATATTGGCTTGCACAGCAAAATCAATAAACACACCCGTTAACGCTAAAATTACTATCCCGTAAGGTAAATCAAACAAGCTGGGCAAAAAACAACCAGCTGCTATAACTTTTGCAAGTAAAGAGACCTGATGTGTATAGCCTTTGTCGGCCAAACGCCCAACAATAGGGGCCGCTACAGCACCTGCCGCACCGACAAGTGCAAACAGTGCTATTTCTGATTGCGATAAACCATACTCACGCGCAAGCACTATCGGCACACTCGTCCAAAACAAGCTAAATGATGCAAACATTAACGCTTGAAAAAGAGAGCGTTGGCGCAGCACTGGTTGGCTTATCATTAACTGTTTAAGCGATTTTAATAACTTAAAGTACGTTGTTTTATGGGTTGGTTGCCGAGTTGGAATAGCAAAATAAATTACGCCTGCAATAAACACCATACAGCCTGCGGCAAAATAAAATACAGCGCGCCAACCAAAGTGATCGGCTATTAAGCTCGATATAGGCCTTGCAAGCAAAATACCTAACAACAGACCTGCCATAATATTACCAAGCACCTGCCCGCGTTTTTCATCCGACGATAAATGCGCAGCAAGTGGAATAAGCACCTGAACAGACACCGAGCTTATACCTATCATCAAACATAAAATAAGCATTACATTAGGTGAGTCAGCCAGTGCTGTACCTATTAAACTCAAAAACGACACAGCGAGCGTTATAAGCATTAAGCGTTTATTTTCTATTAAGTCAGCTAAAGGCACTAAAAAAAACAAACCTAAGGCATAACCTATCTGTGTAAGTGATACGATAAGGCTGGCACTATGCGAGCTTAATCCCACCTCTGGTGCTAGTAACTCAATAATAGGTTGAGCGTAGTAAATATTGGCAACAATAAGGCCGCAACACAAAGCAATAATAGTGACGAGTGTATTGCTAAGTGGTTGTGGTGAAATGCCTATTTGAGTCATGTGTGTCCTACTTTACAAAAATAATAAAACCCAACCAGCAAACGCGGGTTGGGTTTTGCTTAATAGCTATAATTTACTTTATTGGCGATGGTTGCCCATGTGGGCTTGAGCGTAAATACTGTTTAGGTGCAGTCACTGTAGCACCAAGCTCTGCAGCTGCATGCCACGGCCAATGCGGGTTATATAAAATACCACGCGCAAGTGCTACGCCATCGGCTTGCTGCTCACTAATAATATCTTCGGCTTGTTGCGCCTCAGTAATTAAACCCACCGCTATAACAGGCATTTTAACCGCTTCTTTGATGGCTGTTGCAAATGGTACCTGAAAATTAGGTTTTACTGGTATTTGTTGCTCAGGGCTTAAACCCGCCGTACTTACATGAATAAAATCGCACCCGAGTTCATCAAGCGCTTTGCTAAGCACTATCGATTGATCTAAATCCCAGCCGCCTTCAACCCAATCGGTTGCCGAAATACGCACACCCACTGCTTTTTCACTTGGGAATACCGCGCGTACTGCTTTAAATACCTCAAGTAATAAACGTATTCTGTTTTCTAGGCTGCCGCCGTAGTTATCATCGCGCTTGTTTGAAAGGGGCGACAAAAATTGGTGTAACAAGTAACCGTGCGCACCATGCAGCTCTATTAAATCAAGGCCGAGCTCATCAGCGCGTTTAGCCGCACTTACAAAGTCTTTAATTAATGAGTCAATACCAGATTGGCTCATTGCTTTTGGCACTGGGCTTTTATCGTCGTACGCAATTGCAGAAGGAGCTACAGTTTGCCAGCCATTTACTTCATCTGGTGCAATAGCACCTACATTTTCCCACGGCTTACCTGTAGAGGCTTTACGCCCAGCATGCGCCAGCTGAATACCAATAGGCATAGAGCTGTATTGTCTCACTGCTTTTAAGCTTTTATCTAACGCTTGTTGTGTTTCGTTATTCCAAAGCCCTAAATCACCGTAGCTAATACGCCCTTCTGGGTTAACTGCTGTTGCTTCTAAAATAAGTAACCCGGCACCACTTAAGCTCAATTGTCCTAAATGAATAGTGTGCCAATCACTAGCAGCGCCATTATTTGCTGAGTACTGGCACATTGGTGCAATAATAATACGGTTATCTAACGTTACTTGCCCTAGTGATAAAGGCGAAAATAGTTGGCTCATTGTTAATCCTTAAAAACACGCACAAAAAAATGCGGACAAAATAAAAAAGAGAATACGAAGCGGCAATCAAACACGCTCACTCAAAAGCTTACACAGCCACTTATAATTACGACTACCACTCATAATGGGGATAAAAATACACTTTAATAGTGCTAATAAAAGTATAAGTAATGACATTATGAGATATATTTTTTAATGTAATTATTTGTTGAGTAAACGCAGTAAAAATCTAGTTTTACAAACTGAATGACTATTTACCTTTAAACAAGGGTACAATTTATAACCTAACCGTACCTAATAACACTAAGCTATTGCTTGTGTTGCCTATTAACTGAATAAAAACCACTTACGAGCACTATATTTATTCTATAAAAGTGAATTAAAATTCAATTTAAACATTCCAAGCCACTTCACTCCCTGATAAACTACTTTACTTAATTAACTGATGTTAAATTTTTGAATCTGGGGATCAATTTTTATGTTTAAACCAAGCTTGTTAACCTTGGCTATTTCGAGCGCTGTTTCTAGCGTATTTTTATTGCCTAATGCCGCACTTGCTCAAGAAGAAGTTGCCGCTAAAAACAAATCACTCGAAGTAATTGAAGTAACAGCAACAAGACGCAGCGGCTCTGTGCAAAATGCACCGTTAAATATTACCGCCCTTGACGCTGATATAATGAAAGATCAAAATATTAGCGAACTTGCCGACGTAGCGCGTTGGGTCCCTGGTTTAACAATTACCGATCAAGGTGGCCGCTCTGGCTCGCCTATTATTGTTCGTGGTTTAAATACAAATTCATCTGGTCCATCGTCAGATGGCGGCACGGTATCTACTTACATTAACGAAATTCCGGTTTCGGTAGATATGCGCCTAGTAGATATTGAGCGTGTTGAAGTATTAATTGGGCCACAAGGCACGCTTTATGGTGCAGGTACATTAGGTGGTGCAATTCGTTACATGCTTAAACAGCCTGAGCTTGATTTTACATCGCTTGAAGTTTACGGCGACCTATTTCAAACAAAAGAAAGTGACTCTTTAGGTGGCGAAGGCGGCTTTATATTTAACCTTCCTATTATTGAAGATAAATTAGCAGTACGCGCCAGCTTAAACGTATATGAAGATCCAGGTTTTATCGATTACGGCTACGTAGTACGCGAGCCAGGCGTATCGTTGCCAGATCCTGATTGGAGCGATAGCTCAGCAGTTAACAACAACCTTAAAAATGTAAAAGACGCCAACGGCGAAACCACCACTACTGGTCGTATTTCTGTACGCTTTAAACCAAATGAATCATTTGAAGGTACGCTTAACTACTTTTACCAAAACCAAGACAGCGAAGGCCGCTCGATTGTTCATTACAACAGCCTTAATGCAAACAACGGCTTAAGCGACGTAATAGGTAAATACGAGTCAGCCTATCGCTTTGAAGAACCACGGATAAAAAAAGATCAATTACTAAGCCTTGAGCTAAAAGCCGACCTAGGTTTTGCAGAGCTAGTATCGGCAACCGGTATTTCGAGCTTTGATGCCGACGGCCAACGCGATCAAACAGACTTACTCATTCGCCTTGATTATGGCTATGAAGAATTTCCTTCGTTTTCAACGTTTACCCGTGAAATAGACGAAGAAGACACCTTCACTCAAGAAATTCGCTTAGTGTCGCAAGGCGACAGCGACTTTAACTGGATTGTGGGTGGTTTTTACAACAAAACAGAAACCGAAGCATCAAGCAGAGAGTTTACCCCTGGGTTTGACCAATTCGCTATTGATAACTTTGGTGGCGAGCAGCTAAGACCTGACTCATTAGAATACTTAGAGCTTACAAAAAGTACCGTCACTGAGTCTGCACTATTTGGTGAAGTTGGCTACCAAGTTACCGATAAGTTAGATATTACTATTGGAGCACGTTTTTACAAATACGATATAGAGTCGCAAGCGGCTTTTGACTTCCCGCTAGCAAATACATTGTATGGTGGAGTAGATCCTGATGTAACCACCGTTGCATACGAAAAAGACGAAGCAGGCGATAACGGTAACTTATTTAAATTTAATGCTAAATACCAGTTCACTGACTCAGTAATGGGTTATGTAACCGTAAGTGAAGGCTTTAGAATTGGTGGTTCAAACGGTTTAGTGTCTTGCCCAGACCCTATTCCTGAGGATCAACAAACAGGCTGTGGTAAACCTGACGAGTTATTATATGAAGCCGACACCACAACAAACTACGAGCTAGGCTTTAAAAGTACATGGTTTAGAAGCCAACTTCACTTTAACGCCGCATTATTTAACGTAGATTGGGATGATGCACAAATTACGGGCGCTACGGATATAGGCCAATTAACATATATTTCAAACGCAGGCAGTGCTAATGCAAAAGGGATTGAAATTTCAACCCGCGCTATTTTATCTGACTCGTTTTCAGTTTATGCAACTTATGCCTACACAAAAGCAGAGCTAACATCAGACGCACCATTTTTGTTTAACGCCGATGGTACCGGTGGCGCAGAAGACGGCGACCGTTTACCTGGCTCACCTGAAAACCAATTTTCGATGGGTGTAAACTATCAAACAGACGTGTTTAACGACAAAACGCTTGATATTAACTACGGTTTAACCGCGCAAAGCGACGTGCTTTCAAGAGTAGGGCTTCGTGATAACGGCGAAACACTACCAGGTTACAGCTTAAGTAATATATCAGCTAAATTAACAGCCGATGCATGGTCAACTACCCTATATGTTGATAACCTATTCAACAAATACGCGGTTACCTCAGTTCGTCGTTCAGATGCCGATATAACATCAGCTAATGGCGCCGACATACAACGTAACTACGGCCATTACATTAATCGCCCGCTTACTGTAGGTGTTAAATTTAACTACAAATTTGAAATATAATTTAAGCGACTTTTAAACAGTCTCATTTTTTAAACACTGTTTTAAGGCTCAAATTTATTTGAGCCTTTTTATTTTCTTTTACAAAATAATAATTACCAAAAACCATGCAGCCAAATTTAAAGCAACTTCATCAAAGCGCAATACAGTCCCTAAACCAAGGTAAAATAGAGCAAGCACACAAAGCCCTAGTGGAGTTAGTTACACAAAAGCCCGACTTTGCTGATGGATACTTTTTGCTGGCCATGGTTAATTTAACTGTTGGGCAAATACACAAAGCCATAAAGCTCATCGAAAAAGCCCTCACCCTTGGTCAAAGTATTGAATACACCGCGCAACTTGCTAAATGTTATGCACTTACTGGCGAATTACAAAAAGCAAAAAACACCGCCTTAACTATACCCATTCAACAAATACAAAAACCGCTCGATGCCGACACCCTAGGCGTAGCCCTTACTCAAGCAGGCTTGCACGAACACGCAATTAACTATTTTGAGTGCGCTATTAAACGGGCTAAGGCAGCTCACAAAGCCCAGCCACAGTTTTATTATAACTACGGTGTAAGCGCTAAGTTTTTAGGATTATTTGATAAAGCACAAGATGCGTTCGAACATGCCATAGCGCTTAGCCCACTTCATCATCAAAGTCATTTTGCGCTAAGCGACTTAACTAAAGCAACCGCACAAAACAATCATATTGAACGCTTAAAAAATGTATTTGAGCAAGTAACACACCCCGATGCAAAACTACATATTGGCCATGCTTTGGCAAAAGAGTATCAAGACATAGGTGAGTTTACTCAGGCTTTTAACGCGTTACAGCAAGGTAAACTAGCAAAACGTGCTGTGCAGCCGTTTGATCATAAAAGCTCAACTGCGTTATTTGAACATATTAAACGCTTAAGTGAACAGCACACACAGGCGCGAGTACAAGGTAACCCTACGGCAGAACCTATTTTTGTATTAGGCATGCCCCGCTCTGGCACCACATTAGTTGAGCGTATAATATCGAGCCACAGCGACGTGCAATCAGCTGGTGAATTACAAGACTTTGGCTTAAGTGTTAAAAAGCTAAGCCAAACGCAAACACCTCACGTGCTCGACTCTCAAACGCTCAGTAAAGCCTACGAGCTTGATTTTAATCAGCTTGGGTCAACCTATTTAAACGCAACACGCGTAATAACAGGCAGCCATAAACACTTTATTGATAAGCTCCCGTTTAACTTTTTTTATATCGACTTAATAACCAAAGCACTGCCAAACGCCAAAATAATTTGTATGCTGCGCGACCCAATGGACACCTGTATTGGCAACTATCGCCAGTTATTCACAATTAATAACCCCTACTACGCGTACTCGCTCGATTTACTCGACACAGCAAAATTTTACAGCCGTTTTTACAAACTAATGCAGCACTTTAGCGCCCTGCACAGCAATATAAAATTAGTAAAATACGAAGAGTTAGTAGCAAAGCCCGAAACACAAATAAAAGAGTTAGTCAGCTTTTGTAACCTAGAGTGGCAAGAACAGTGTATAGACTTTCACTTAAACACCGCACCGGTTTCTACCGCAAGCAAGGTGCAAGTACGCCAACCACTTAACAATAAAGCAATTGGCCGTTGGAAAGCGTTTAAGCCGAATACTGATGAAATTGAAGATTACTTTTTAAAGCAAAATATCAGTTTTGAGTAAAGGTTTTATAGCTTAGGAGTTAGGTGTGTGAACCTTGAATAACCCGCTTGTGCAAGTGTAGGTCGGATAAGCGAAGCGCCATCCGACACAGTAAAACACCTGGCCAATTATTATCAATATTTTATGTTGTCGAGTGAATAGAGAGTGCCAATAGCGAACCTTCAAGGCGTAAATCTGAAATTCTGTTGGGTGGCGCCTTCGGCTTAACCAACCTACCTTTTGACGTAGGTCGGATAAGTGGCGAAGCCACGTCATCCGACAAAAATGATGAATTGACTAGCAACAACACGACTTACCGCGTTTATGTTGTCGAGTGGCCAGAAAGTGCCATAAACTGAAAGTGGCAAAAGGCAAGACGCGACCCCATTATCCTGCTTGATTAAAAGTGTAAATGAGTCAAACGAACAAAGTGTTACTGCACTTATAACCTTGATAGACGTTGATTTACAACTAGGACAAACAGCGCACTCATATTATGGGTCCTATATTAACGTTAATAATAGATTTTAATGCACTTTGTAACTTTTCATTTAACTGTTTCGGGTAGACTTCAGTTAAAGAAACGGAGTCACATTTCTGAAAACTACAAAATGGTATAATGGCGTCTACAAAGGCTGTAATAACTAACGCTTGCTCAAAGTTATGCTGCTCAAAATGTAGTGATTTAATTTCTAAATGAGACGTTTTCCTATGCACTTTACAATCCATACGACCAACAAATTCACCGCGATAAAGTAGCGGTAAGCAAAAGTAACCATACTGTCGTTTCACTGCAGGAACATAACATTCTAGTTGATAGTTATATTGAAAAAGCAACTTGAGCCGATCACGTTGAATGACACTATTATCGAATGGCGAAAGGATCAACATTCGATTATTCAGACGAGGAAGGGGTCGTTCAATCGCCTCGGTTTCCACTAACAATATTTCACCGCTACTCATTTGCACTTGTTGTAAAATGTTCTGCGCTAATCTTTCATTGACCAAGTTTTTCACTGCGTTGCGCAATTCGTTATCTCGACGTAAATAAGTCAAGCCTTTAAGTGAGGTACCCCCCAAGCAGCGGAACTGTTGATCGACAATGTGCGTGGCCAACTCATCCATACTGGGCATTTTTAAGTTTACCTCAGAAGGTAATACCCGTTCAGTTAGATCATACGTTTTTTGAAAACCTTCTCGGTTACTAACCATCAGGTCGCCTTCCATATACAACTGTTCAAGTGCTTTTTTTGTAGGCTTCCAATCCCACCAACCCGCACGTTTTGTTGTATTGGACTCTAAATCTCGAGATCGCAACGGACCGTCGATACGTATGCGTGTTAATAATTCTTGCATCAGCTTGCTATCACGCTCTTTATGCCAATGAATTTGGCCATTTTTAATCGCGTGTTTATAAGGTAATGAGAAGCGAAAATCTTTAATCGGTAAAAAAGCGGCAGCGTGAGACCAGTACTCAAAAATGTCTTTATTGAGTAATAACTGATTGGTCATAGCGGGTTTGAAATTAGGTACTCTAGCATGAAGAATATGATGATGAGCACGCTCTACCACCGAAATAGCATCAATTTGTACGTAACCTATATGGTTAATCGCATTACACGCACCAGCCAAACCACGGCCAAAAGCTTGTGTTTGTAGCAAACCTTGTGCTGACAGGGCAAGGCGACGCAAACGCGCTAGCTGTTGAGGGTGTTTAATTTTAATCATATTTGCCTAAGAGATAATTAACGAGTATCCGTGCAACGTGTAAACCTAAACCTAAACCTAAACCTATTTTAAGGGGTTTGGTTTAAACCGAGCTCTTTTTGTTTTTTCTTTGTCAGGCCTAATGAAACAAGCCGATAAGACTCTTTAAGGTAATATGATAAGTCGTCATCAGTATCATCGTTGCTTTCGTAGTGTTGTATCCATTTCATTCCACGAGAAGCAAAATACGGTGCAGGCTTATAGCTAGGTATTTCACTGAGAAAATGAAAGTTAAGTTCAGATGTTTTAAAAATAAATGCTGGGTTGTCATCTTTTCCCAATCCGCCGATAGCAAAAACCTTTCCGCCGACTTTCCATACATGAGAATTATGCCATTGGATAACATAAGTAGTCGCTGATAGTCCGCGGCAAAAATCATTAAATTGTTTATAGTTCATCTTGTCGATCTTCGTTTGTATAGTCTATTGGCTATAGAGCCCATTATATGGACTTATAAATATATGAGCTCGCTTTATATTTTAGCGATAACGCGCATATAACCTACTGGCTAAAAATGCGCCAATGAGCATTTCAAACCATGCGATTGGGACCAAAGTAACTGCCATTTCCCACGTTCCTAATCCTGAGTTCACAGAGCCTATCCAAAATACCCCCAGCGTTGCCATGCAAGTAACAGTGGCTGATATAACAATCGTTTTTACATTGTGACCAAAGCTTTGAGCGCACAACCAGTAAATAAATACCAAGGTACTCGCCAGTATGGTATCCCATATTCCCCATATCAATGCATTACTGACAGCCATTGGCCCAACGACTAACTTTCCGGCATAGAAGGCCTCCATCATAGGAAACGCGACTAAAATAGCTCTTGCTACCTCGGCGACGTGGATCCAAATACTCGTTAGTAACATCACGAAGATAAATTGCTTAAATTTGAATGTGCTATTCATAAATATCCTGTACTTCCTAGGTTATTGGTTAACTGTGGGTAATTAAAAAATAGATTCTGTAGTGCATGAAACAATGCGAAATATTGAACTAAGAGTAACCAAAAATAGAATTCAAAGCATGATCAAGGACTGACTTTAATTCATCTTCAACCAGACCTACTTTTGCTTGAACAGCCAGTCCATAACTTACTGATAAGAGATAGTTAGTCAGTTTTTCAGCCGTCTGGCCTTGGGGCATATCCGTCTTCGCAATGCCAGACGCGAATAAACCTGTCAATGTTTGCTGAGTTTCTGTTCCTAATTTCTTCATATAAACAACCGCATCTTCTGGAAACGCAACACTATCTGATTCATTAAAACTCTTTACAAGCAAACATCCACGGGGCGTTTCATCGCTGGTGAATAGCTCAATAAGTCCATAGAAACAAGCTTGTAACCGCGCTTTTAATGTTGCATTTGATGGCTCTACTAGATGGCTGTAGTTAACTTCTACATATTGTTTTTGATAATGTGCCAATGCATCTTTGAACAATTGCTCTTTATTGACAAACGTGCCGTACAAGCTCGACGTATTAATGCCAAGCTCAGAAGAAAGATTGGCAACAGAAGTACCTGAATATCCATTGGCCCAAAATAACCGCATCGCTTTATCTAAAACGACTTCTTTATCAAACGCTCTTTTTCGTCCTGCTTTCACTCTGTGGCCCTTAAAAATAATATTAATTAACTCTATTTTGAAGCAGTCACTTCAAAATGTCAATTCGCCCTATTGACATTACAAAGTGATCGCTTCACAATTAACTCAATTCTGAAGCGATCACTTCATAAAAATAAAATAAGTGAACTAAAAATGTTTAAAAAATTCGTACAAATTACGGCGCTATTCAACTTTCCAATCGCACTAGGCATGATTATTTCAGCGCTGATGGCACCTCAAGCAGACACGTTAATTATCACAGTGGTATTGGGCGTATCTTTTATGCTTATGGGCGCTGCGTTACTTTGGGCTACTTCAGACATTAAAACCCGTGCCCCTCTTATTGTTTGGAACGGATTGGTAAGAATGGTCGGCTTTATCATTGTTACATATGCCGCTTCATTAGGCTTGGCTCCAAAGGTATTTATCTTTATTTCAGTCATGGATCTTATTACCGCCTTTGTTTACATCATTGGCAGTATGCGAGCATCCGAGCAGCCCTTTAAATCCCTATTTTTAGGCAAAACTCAGTAACTTATAAATTAATAATTTTAGCATTGATAACATTAACTTAAATAAACTACTTTTCAGGAGAAATATTATGACGATTAAAGCATTAAGAACACCAGAAGAAAGATTCTCTGTATTACCGGCCTTTCCTTACCAACCTAACTACATTGATGATTTAGCTGGTTTTGAATCTTTACGCATGGCCTACATCGACGAGGGTGATTCTTCATCTGAAAACACTTTTTTATGTTTACACGGTGAGCCTTCATGGAGCTACTTATATAGAAAAATGCTTCCTATATTTACGGGCGCTGGTCATCGTGTTGTTGCGCCTGATTTGTTTGGCTTTGGTCGCTCAGATAAACCCGTTGATGAATCGGTTTATACCTTTGATTTTCACCGTGATAGTTTAATGCGATTAATTGAACGCCTTGATCTGAAAAATATTACGTTGGTCTGTCAAGACTGGGGCGGAATTCTAGGGTTAACAATCCCAATGGATATGCAAGATCGATTCAAAAATTTGATTGTTATGAACACGGCAATATCGGTGGGTGAAACCGCCCCTGAAGGGTTTTATCAGTGGCGAGATTTCTGCGCAAATGCCCCTGAAATACCAGTCGGTGGTTTATTTGCCTGTGACGCAGGGCCAGCCGTATCTGTGATGGATGTTATAGCTTACGATGCGCCATTTCCAGACAACAGCTATAAAGCAGGCGTAAGACGCTTTCCCGCCATGGTGCCTGTCGAGCCAACGATGGATGGTGTTGAGCACGGAAAACGCGCAAGAGAGTTTTGGTCAAAAGACTGGAACGGTCAAAGTTTCATGGCGATAGGCATGAAAGATACAGCTTTAGGCGAAGGCCCAATGGAGTACTTAAGAAACTTTATTAAAGGCTGCCCTGAGCCCTTAAAAATTGCAGAAGCAGGACACTTTGTTCAAGAATACGGTGTTGAAATTGCAGAAAAAGCGCTTGTTCACTTAGAAATGAATAATAAATAGGCTATATCCAATGAATACAAATATTGAAAATAAAGTGATTGTTATAACGGGTGCAAGCAGTGGTTTAGGTGAAGCAACTGCGCGTTTTCTGGCTCAAAAAGGCGCTAAAGTCGTATTGGGTGCGCGTCGTAGTGAAAAACTAGCAGCTATCGTAAATGATATTCGTGCTGAGGGTGGTGAAGCTGAATATATCACGATGGATGTCACCAAATCCGATCAGGTTAAAATGCTTGTCGACAAGGCGATTGAGACTTTTGGACGCTTAGATGTCATGGTCAATAATGCCGGCTTGATGTCAATTGCTCCGATGGCTGAGGTTAAGGTTGATGAATGGGATCGCATGGTCGACATTAATATCAAAGGGGTACTTTACGGTATCGCCGCTGCACTTCCCGTGTTTACCAAACAAAATAGTGGTCACTTTATTAATCTCGCTTCCGTTGCTGCACATAAAGTTTCACCGGGTTCGGCTGTCTATAGCGGTACAAAATTTGCGGTTAAAGCGATAACAGAAGGATTGAGAGCGGAAGTGGGTGGCAATATACGTACAACGCTATTATCACCTGGCTTAATTGATTCTGAATTAAAATTCGGTAGTTCGGATGAAGCCACCTCTCAATTTGTTCAAGATATTTATAAAGTCGCTATTCCAGCGTTATCTATTGCTAAAGCTGTCGCCTATGCGATTGAACAACCAGATGATGTCGATATTAACGAAATTATTATCAGACCAACAATTCAAGACTTCTAATCTAATGTGAGTTGATCCTGCCTTTTTTGTATTTTGTTTGGCAGGTCAACGTGAAACAGTTGCTTTAAAAGGTATAAAAAATGAAAAAAACACTCATTATTGGCGCTAATGGCCAGATTGGTAAAATAGTGGTTGAGTTGCTTCACAATCAGGATCGCCCAGTTGTCGCAATGGTTCGTAGCAAACAACAAGCTGAGAAGTTAGAAAATATGGGTGTAGAGGCTGTTGTTGGCGATCTTGAAACTGATTTTGAACACGCTTTTAAGGACTGCGATAAAGTAGTATTTAGTGCAGGTTCTGGCGGTAATACAGGCGACGATAAAACACTTCTAATAGATTTATGGGCAGCAAAAAAAGCAGTTGATTATTCTTTAAAGGAAGGTATACAACATTTTGTAATGGTAAGTGGTTTAGGCGCACAAGACCCTGACGAATTTGAATCAGAAATAAAACCCTATTTGGTGGCAAAGTATTTTGCCGATCAGTACCTATTATCCAGTGGCCTAAATTACACCATTCTTAGACCGGGACTCCTTACTAATGATAAAGGCAACGGGCTCATAACAACCACGCGTTCGACTTCTACGAATGATTTATTCATTAGCAGAGAAGATGTCGCTAAATCAATAGAGTATTACATTAATCGTGACGAAGTCAGTAACCAGATATTTGAACTTTATCATGGTAATGAAGTAATTAGCTCGGCATTAACCGCTAGCAATTAATTTATAACCAACGATTCGCTAACCACTATAAAATAATATATTAGCGAAAGAAGCTATTAATATTAGAGTTTTAAATAATATGCAAAACTACCTTCAAGAAATAGAAACAATCACTTCTAAAGCAGGTGAAACCGTTCCTTTACAAAGAAAAGCTTTTGAAAGAGGTTTTTCTTTTAAACACATGTCTTTTTATGAACAACTAGCGATATGGAGTTATATCTGGACGAACACCAAAGTGTATAGAGCTGAAATGTTTTGTTTATATTTCTTGGAGGAGCATATTAAAAACAAAGATGAAATGCTGGCCGCTTGGCCAACGATTAAATTATGGCAAGACAAAATTAATCGATGGGAAACAAGCGATGGCATTTCAAAAATATATGCTCAATTAGTAGAATATGATGCAGCATTAATTTTGCCAACGTATAAAAAATGGAATACGTCTACAAACCCATGGCATAGAAGACAAAGCATAGTGGGTTTACTTTATTACAGCGCTCATAGAAAACACTATTTACCTTTTCAAGTACTTATAGATTTGGTAGCACCTTTAATTTCTGACCACGCTTATTATGTTGAAAAAGGAGTGGGTTGGACACTTAGAGAAATAGGAAATATATACCCTAAAGAGCAGGAAGAATTTCTATTTGAAAACGCAACTAAAATATGTGCTTATGGATATAGTGCAGGTACAGAAAAATGGGATAAAACAAAACGGGAAAAACTGAAGCAAATTAGAAAAGCAGCAAGAGTTTTAAATCGCAAAAATTCAATTTAAACATTTAAAAAGGAATAAATATGTCAAACAACAAACTAATATCAGCAGCGTTTCCTTTTGAATCTAAATTTCAAGCTGTATTAGATTCTAAAATGCATTATGTAGATGAAGGAGACAAAAGTTCTAAAGATACTTTTTTACTCATACACGGAAACCCTACATCAAGTTATTTATGGCGAAACATCATTCCGCATGTAAGTCCGTTAGGTCGTGTAGTTGTTCCCGATCTTATTGGAATGGGTAAGTCTGACAAGCCCGATATAGACTATACATTTGAAGACCATATTACCTATTTAGATGCGTTTATTGAAAAGTTAGCCTTAAAAAATATCATTATAGTCATTCAAGATTGGGGTTCTGCTTTAGGTTTTAACTATGCCAATCAGCATAGAGAAAATATAAAAGGGATTGTTTTTTTTGAAGCTATGTCTCAAGTTTCTTATTGGAAAAATACGACTAAAGAGACAGAAACATTATTTAAAAAATTTCGTGACCCTGCAGAAGGGCATGAAATGATTGTTAAAAACAACTTCTTTATTGAGGCTATGCTACCCATGATGGCGGGCAGAGAATTAACTCAAGAAGAAATGGACCATTACCGAGCGCCTTATTTGGAAGAAAAGAGCCGTAAACCACTGCTTATGTGGCCTGGTCAAATTTCGTTTGATGGCGTCCCAAAATTTACCACTGACATTGTTAATTCATATAATGAATACCACAAAAATTCAGATGTGCCTAAGTTGTTATTTTATGCAGAGCCAGGACTAATTATTAATCGAGAATTAGGTGAGCATATCGCTGAAACGTGGAAAAATATTACTGCAGTAGATTTAGGTGAAGGAAAGCATTATCTACAAGAGTCGCATCCACACGAAATTGGTGAAGGTATTGTCGATTGGTATAAAAAAGTTATTAAATAAACACTAATTATAGGGCTAGTGGTCAAATAGAAAAAATGCTTAAGCGTTATATTGGGTAGACTACGGAACCATGAGCAGATTTATTTGACCGCTATAATTTGACACTATAATTTGACCACGACAAAGAAAGTACCGATGGCAGCTAAATTATCCACGTTTGAAGCAGTTGATGGCTCTGCTACATTATATACCGCCACCAAAAATAGCCTTAGATGCACGGCTATTAAACTGAGAACAGGTGGCGTTTGTTTATATAGTCCAGTGTCAGGCCTCAGTGAAGAGGCTAAAGATAGCCTAATCGAATTAGGCGAAGTCCAATATCTACTCGCCTCTATACCTACCATAATGCTGGTTTGATAGAATACTCAAAAGCCTACCCCAAAAGCTCATTTAGTGGCATCTGAGAGTGCTCATGCACGCTTGACTGACAGGACAGGGCTAACGTTCAAAGAATTATCATCGCTAGCCAATGCACTACCAGAAGGACTTACCCTAGAAGAACCCAGTGGTTTGAAAAATGGTGAGGTTTGGCTTATAGAGTCAGCGCAGATTGGCTATATTTGGCATGTTGTGGATGCCTTTTCGGGCCAAAAACATACTGAAGGCCCAATATGTGACATTGTAAAAATGGTTAAAGTATTTCCTAATTTTGGTATTAAAGATCGAAAAGTCTTTGCCAGCGCGGTAATGCAACTTATTGAAATTTCACCGCCTAAAATTTTACTTCCTTGTCATGGTGCTTTAATTAAGTCACCTGATCTAGCTGATAAGCTCCGTAATTTAATACTAGAACTTGGCTAGAGAAAAACGATACTTGTGTAATTTTAAAATAGTATCATTTGAATTAAATCATAGGTCTGGCTACTCATTTAGAGATGAATTTTCAAGTCGCTTTATGCCCATTTCCGCCTTAGGAAGCTAATCCACAGTCGCTCCAAAGCGCCTAAAAAACCAAAAAATTATAGCTAATATTAATTAGCTATAATAAAGACTACTTTTCCCAAGCAAATTTTTGAAAAGGTTTATCTACTGGCGTTTTTGCAATGTGATTTACCAGAAGAAGTGCACCTAAACCCTGAACGTGAAACCGTTAAAGTGGAGAGTGCATAACGAAGTGATCGCGACAACTAGTTTGACAAACACCGCCAACAGCACACTACTTTTACCATTATGACCGCTTGTTATTCAGTTTTTAAAACCAGCCCTTTCGATTGGGCAAATATCACTAGCGCAAATAGTATTTCGGTTATCCCGCCAATAAATGCGCCAATTACAAAATTGGCATTTAATATAATACATAACATGCCAAAAAACATAAGCAAAGCACCCAAAATCCAATAGATTTTCATGCCATATAAGGTGTTAAAAATTAAATAACGAACACCAATTATCATCAGCATTATTGGATAAAACCATTCAGCTTGAAGTTTTGCTACGTAAAACGCTAAAAACAAACCAACAAATAAAATAATAGTGCTTTCTAAGGCCAATTTACCTAATGGGTTTTTAGGGTCGTGATTGCCAGAGCGTTTAAGCGCTTTTGAAAGTAATATGGCTAAAGGATGTATAAACATGCCACCAAAAAACAAAGTAAGCATACTTACTTGATTTGAATGCAGTAGTGCGACAAAGCCAGCTATACACCAAACCAAGCCAGACACTAATACGCCCGTTCCACCACCAAAATATGCGAGGTTCATATTTTGTTGCGCATCTTCAAATTTCATAGTAATTCCTTAACTTTAAAACAAGAACCTAAGGCAGCATGATCGCACTAATAATAATTACAGCTCGTTACTCGAATACACACTTAAAATAGGAAACTTATGCTCGGCAAACGAGACGGTGACTGATTGTGTTTCACTACCTTTAAAACCGAGCTTAAATTCTATTGGCGTTAATCTGCTGCCATCTGCAAACAATGCTAATATATGTTCTTGATTGAGTTCGCGGTTGCCTGACGATAAATTATTTAGCGTAATAACGGCCCAGCGCTCGCCTTCGTTATTGCTCATAAGAACGTAATTTAAAATTGTGAAGTCAGATTTTTTAGGCGTTATTTTGTTATCGTTTGGAAACGATAAATGAATACTGCGGGGTATAGCACGATCAACATTTAATACATTATTAAGAGTGTTTGAGGTGTTGGCAGCGACTGCCGATGAAAACACGATAAAAATCAAAACTAAGGCTTTAAACACAGTGCAACTTCCCTTTATTAAATTGTGTTTTTAAAAACAATCGTTGAAAATTTATACTCTCAGTTTTTACCTATTATGTAAACGCACAATAATCATAATTTAACGTATATTTTGAATAAGCGCACATTCAGTGAGACTACTGTAAGGTTTATACCTTGAAAAGCTAGCGTAATCATAAGGTTATTAAACAGGAGTAAACTACATGCCAACCACACCTAAAAGTCCCCAAGCGGTTAATAATGCACAATCGGCTTTATTAAACCCTGAGCACAGCATTCAAGTAAGAGGCGCACGTGTTCATAACTTAAAAGATGTGGATGTAGATCTCCCCCGTAATTCACTTGTTGTTTTTACCGGTATATCGGGCTCGGGTAAGTCATCACTAGCCTTTGGAACATTATTTGCCGAATCGCAACATCGATATCTTGATTCGGTATCGCCCTATGCTCGCAGATTAATAGATCAAGTAGACGAGCCCGATGTTGATTCAATTGAAGGGCTACCACCTGCGGTTGCATTGCAGCAACAACGCGGTGTGCCGTCGGTACGCTCATCTGTGGGCAGCGTAACGACTATTTCTAACGGACTGCGTATGTTGTACTCGCGCGCGGGTGAATACCCAAAAGGCCAAGGTATACTTTATGCCGATGCATTTTCGCCTAATACCCCGCAAGGCGCGTGCCCAGAATGCCACGGTATTGGCCGTGTATTTAACGTAACCGAAGAGCTGCTAGTGCCCGATCCCACTAAATCAATTAGAGAGCGCGCAATAGCCGCGTGGCCACCAGCATGGCAAGGTAAAAACCTAAGCCGCATACTAACCTCGTTAGGTTACGATATTGATAAACCTTGGAATACTCTGCCTAAAAAAGCACGCGATTGGATTTTATTTACCGACGATACGCCTACGGTGCCGGTATTTCCTGAGTACACACTTGAGCAAACACAAGCGGCTATTAAAAATGAAGAAAGCCCAAGTTACATGGGTACATTCTCGAGCGCTAAACGTTTTGTTTTACAATCGTTTGCGAGCACTCAAAGCCCTCGTACTAAAAAGCGCGTGTCGCAGTATATGCAAATATCACCCTGCCCACAGTGTAATGGCAAAAAGCTGAAAAAAGAGTCGCTGTCGGTTAAATTTGCTGGGCTTGATATTGGCGAAATCTCGCAGCTAACATTAAGTGAACTGGCTCAAACACTTAGTATTGCAGCTAATAAAAAACCTAAAAACAACACTGCCAACCCAGAAAAAGCCATAGTAGCAACGCGTATAGCCAGCGACATTCTTAAACGAGTTGAAGCACTTACCAAACTTGGCTTAGGGTATTTATCGCTTGAACGAACCACTCCTTCTTTATCGCCTGGTGAATTACAGCGCCTAAGGCTTGCTACGCAAATTCGCTCAAAACTGTTTGGGGTGGTTTATGTATTAGATGAACCTTCAGCAGGTTTACACCCGGCAGATACACAAGCATTATTAGCCGCGTTAGATGAGCTAATAGCAGCGGGTAACTCAGTATTTGTGGTTGAGCACGACGTAAGTGTTATTCGCCACGCCGATTGGGTGGTTGATGTAGGCCCAAATGCAGGTACTCACGGCGGTAATATTGTTTATAGCGGCCCTGTTGAAGGCTTGCAAAAAGTGACCAGCTCGCACACTAGTCAATATCTTTTTAAAAATGATGAGAAGCTTTTAAGCCAAAGTAGCAAACAACAACGCAGCGTAAAAGTATGGTTAAAGCTTACCGGTATTGAGCGTAATAATTTACAAAAACTCGATGTAGAATTTCCGCTAGGTGTTATTACAAGCGTTACGGGCGTGTCTGGCTCTGGTAAATCGAGTTTAGTCAGCCAAGCTTTAGTTGAACTTGTTTACGATGCACTTGGGCAAAAATCGCTGCCACAAATACCTACAGATGAAGCCGAACTACTCGACCAAGAGCTCGATATAACAACCGAGGGTAAAATTACTCAAGGCATTGAGCATATAAAACGCCTAATAACGGTTGATCAAAAAGCCATTGGACGCACACCTCGCTCTAACCTGGCAACTTACACGGGGTTATTCGATCATGTTCGTAAACTGTTTGCCAATACCAAAGAGGCAAAAGCGCGTAAGTACGATGCAGGTCGTTTTTCGTTTAACGTAAAAAAAGGTCGCTGCGAAAACTGCGAAGGTGTTGGCTTTGTAAGCGTAGAGCTTTTATTTTTACCTAGTGTGTATTCGCCTTGCCCTGTGTGTAACGGTAAACGCTATAACGAAAAAACACTTGAGGTTACTTACAAGGATAAAACCATTGCCGATGCGCTTAATTTAACAGTTGAGTCGGCGCATACATTTTTTGCCGATGAACCCGCTATTTTACGTGCGCTAAATGCGTTGCTGCAAGTGGGTCTTGGTTACTTACGTTTGGGGCAACCAGCTACAGAACTTTCGGGCGGTGAAGCGCAGCGCATTAAACTTGCCACAGAGTTACAGCGCACACAACGCGGCGATACCCTCTATATTTTAGATGAGCCAACTACCGGCCTGCACCCTAAAGATGTGGCCATGTTAATGGCGCAATTAAATGGGCTCGTTGATGCCGGCAACACCGTTATTATGGTTGAGCACGATATGCAAGTAGCCAGCAATAGTGATTGGGTTATTGATATAGGCCCTGGTGCAGGCGATGAAGGCGGGTTGATAGTAGCGCAAGGTAAACCTACCGATGTAGCTCAATCTAAAATAAGCCGAACAGCACCCTTTTTGAATGGCGCAATTTAGCTAAACACTAAATAATAAAAAAGAGCCAATGGCTCTTTTTTGTTATTAGCTTTTTAAAAAGCGTTCTATTTTAGGTTTTACTGTAACCGACATTATCAGCATTATAGTTAAACCTATTGGTAATGCAGCTAATAGCCCTTCAGTCCATCCAGTTACAAATACACGCATATCTGCATAGCCAATATTGTTAGTAGCGGTAACAAACGCCATCACCGACTCCATTATCAACGCCATAAAAACACTAATAACTAAGTTACGTTTTAGCTCGCTACTAGGGCGTGTTTATCTTTGTGGATTGAAATTTGTTCAATCTAGGGGCGATTAAATCACGGCGCGAGGTTTGTAACCTAGTGGGCTAAGTAAAAACCGAGCAACAAAGAGTTAATAGTCCCTAGAAAGAACCCTTCGGGCAGCGCATGTTTGGTATTTATGCTGCGTTATCGCCTATTTATGGGGAATAACCACACTACATAGGCTCTGCCTTGCCTAAAAACCAAACACACTGCTGCAAATTCAACCACCAAAGGTCAATACGCCCTAAGTAATAACTTAGCAACTAGCGTATGTATTAAGGTCATCATTACAAAACCAATAGGTGCCATAACTAATACCGCACTTATAAACGAGGTAAACCAGTCGGCATAAAAATGCTCTGTAACACCCACATTCACATAGGTCATCACGCCTGTTAAACTCCCGCCAATTAAAGTAATAGCACTCATTATTACCAGTATTTTATAAATAAGAGGCGTTTTTTTAGGCTCAACTAGTGCTAGATTTACGGTTACAGGAGTACTCATTTAGGCATACCTTAGGCTTTAAATTAGATGACAAAGTCTACCATATCAAATTGATTGACAATGTCAACCAACTATAAGACCAAACTGTTTTACAAATAATGAATTAATAAATCTGATTATTAACTGTAGTTTCTTACTAACTTTATTTTGGGCTTTCTAAGTTAATTAACTGTAATATACTCATCTAAAAATAAGAATAAAGGCTTATTTAAAAGTATATATTCATCTATATGGTTGACCCTCACAGTAACAAATGTTAAAAACACTTTAAATGAACGCTAACTTAATAAAGGACTAATTAGATGATAAAGGGAATAAAAATCGCTTTAATATCAAGCATAATGCTTTCTGGCTGTGTAGTTACTGACACTCTTAACAAAGGTATTACTAGTTTAAATAACTCCCTCACAACGGCTAAATTACCTATTATTTATACAGAAGCGGCAAAAGAAAGCGGCACTGAGAAAATGAAACGTATTGCGGTTATTTCAAGTAACAGAAGCGCGGCTACAAGTATAATTGAAACAAATCTTTCAAGCATTCGTGTGAATGGCCAATCTTACTTCACCTTTGTTGATAAAACTTCGCTTAGTAAAATTATAGAGCAACAACGGTTCAATGAAAGCGATATCACTAACTCAAAAAATAGAACCCGCTTAGGTAAACTTACAGGTGCAGATACACTTGTCACTGCTAGTTACACAGCAGATGTAGACACCTCTACTTACTACGAAAAAGACAGTGAATGTATACAAAAAGGTGATAAATGGTACAAGTGTGAAAAATCTAGAGAAGTAACGGTTCAATGCTCAGAAAAAATTGCGAAAGTATACTTTATGCCTAAGGCTGTATCTGTAGAAACAGGGCAAATTATTTTTACTAAACAATATTCACACCAATCTAGTAGTAAAGTATGTAAAGGTGACGACCCTCATCCATCTGATTCAGTGCTAAGAGGCAAAGCCCTCGCTGCTGTAATAGAAGAATTAAAACAAGATGTTGCACCACACCAAGTAACTAAAAACATAGAATTAATGGAATCTGATGATTCAGATTTAACTGATAAGGCAGAAGAGTTATTAGACCTAGCTATTGAGTTTGCAGAAAAAGACATGCCTGATAACGCTTGTAAAATCTTTGCCAAAGCCCAAAGCCAATATTCAGAATCATTAGCGATAAACTATAACAATGGTCTGTGTGCAGAAAGAGCAAACGATTTAGAATTAGCAAAAGCGTATTATGATAAAGCGAGCAACTTAACATTAGATGTTGACGAACTTAAGTTTGTTATTGAAGGCCAAGTAAGAGTTACTGAGCGTGAATCTGATAACGCAAAGCTAACTCTAGCAACAACCTCAAACCGTTTATAATTTAAGTTAAGGCCTATCATCTTTTTGTTAGGCCTTATTGCTATTGGTGAAACTATGACTACTAGAATACTCTCACTACTATTAGCGGCTATAGCATTAAGCCCTTTTTTTACTAATGCAGCATCACATTGTAGTTGCAGTTCATACTATTCAAAAAATACCCAACCTAAGTGGGTAGGAATCGATATTGTTGATGATGAAAAATTAGCTAGTTCAGGCTCCTCACAATGCTCTGGTTTAAAAACAATTGATGAACGTCGGTCAGCTAAAAATGCTCGTGAAGAGCTCGCAAAATTACTAAACACTGATATTTCAGTGAAAGAAATAATTAAAAACACCTCATCAAGCACAGTAAGCCATTCTGATTACAAATCGGTAATTGAGTCTCAAACCAATCAGCTATTAAAAAGCGCAAAAGTATATGATCGTTATGTAGACCCTATTAACTGTACTGTATATGCAGCTATTTCAATTAGTAAAGCTGATCTTAAAGAAGGCCAACAAGAAAAAATAAAACAACAACAAGCGATGCTAGGCGCAAAAAATAGTTGCTTAAAAGTAACGGGCGAAAATAGCTCTCAACTTACAGAGTTATTAACTGAGCAACTTTTACAGCATGGATATAAATTAACAAACTCGGCTTGCGAAGTGACCTATTTAGTTAAAAACTCGATAATAAAAGCACAAAGTAAACTTGTGATTACACAGTTAAAACTTCAAATAGATACACAAAGCAAAAAGTCTATTTGGCAACAACGTTTTGAAGGAAAAGGTTTGAGCTACTCTAAACGCTCAAAAATCGAGCTAACTCATTTAGCAAATCAAGACAGCACAACTAATTTAATAAATAGCATTGTAAAGTTAAAAAATACTGCAATCGATTCTTATTAGCGATTATGTTAAGCCATGTTTTAAACAATTATATTTAACACTGATAAACTATATTTTAAGGATGAAAATGTCTGTAGGAAATAACTTAGAGCCTGAGGCTAACACTGAAGAAAATAAATCTTTGTTAGCTAAATTGAAAGGTTACTTTATTTTACTTATGGTTACTTTAATGGGTCTTGGAAATTGGGCCGATAGTAAAGCACTCATAATTGAAGGGTACGACGGATTCGTTACTCACTTTACGAACCAAATCGAAGAAAAAAAGATTACTGCGCTAGATATTGGCAACTATTTACCTTACGCTGAAAAAAAAATAGGTATTCCGCAAGTAATTAAAACATCATCTTTGAATGCTGATTACGAATATAGGTATTACAAAAATACGAAATATTTACTCACACTTATTAATAAAAATACTCGTATAGTTGGCATCGCTGTGCACAGCTTAAAATACGATAAAGCTATGGTACCGGAGTTTACCCCCTTAATTCCTTTTAATAAAAAAATGCTCAGAGTTAATAGTCTAAGCGATGTTATAAAATCAAGTAACGAATTTTATTTTGATTCTCATAATATTAAATATTATATGCAGTCAAAGCAGTTAAATGCTCAAGGTATGTTTTTGAACCTTAGCGTTGGCTTTAGTAACTACGCACCATTACTTGATGAAACGCAAAAAGCTTTATTTAAACTTGATGAGTTAATGCTTACTCAAGACGATGAAAAAGCCTTAGCTAAAACAACCGAGATACTTGCTAACACTGCGGCTACATTTTATGCAGTTTCTGAGCTATCTAGTGAATACATCTCTGATTCATTACTGACCAAGTATGAATTTAACGCTTATTTTTAAGGATAAAAAATGCGTCACACTTTATTATTTTTTGCTTTATTTAGTGCTTACAGCGGGGCTACAACGCCGACGTTTGAAGAATTTAAAAAACAGCAACTTGTAAAACAGACCACTTTTAAAAACGATCATCAGTTGGAATATCAAGCATTCAGACAAGCATATCTCGAGGAATACGATAAATTTAGAGATGGATTATTGCAAAACTGGTCAAAACCAATACAAAGTTCATTATTAGAGCGTGTTGAATATAGTGCGGATAAAAAAACACGTATTATTATTGATGAACAAAATTCGACAGTGACTGTACAAACACTTGAAGACTCAAATGAAGCAGGGCTAAAAGAAAGTTCTCAAGAAGAATTATTAGCAACAAATCAACTGTTAAATAATGTTAAATTATCGCCAGTTCTAACTGATATTTTTAAGAGCCCTAGCTTACTCGATAAAGCAGTAAAAACAGCAAAAGTTGATATAAAAGCACAGCCAGACGAACATGAAAGTGAAGTCGCGTTAATTAATGAAATTACTTTTCAACATGAGCAATCATTGAGTAGTTTAGATAAAAACGAGCAATTACCTAAAGCACAAATTGATACCCAAAAAGAGCAACTTACCAAAGAAAAAAAACAACGTATTAGTAAGTTAAACAATGCGCTTAAAAAAACAAAAAAACAAAACCTTACCTACAAACGCATTAAGTCGCATACTTTCGCTTTACCCGATACTTATCTACAAAAAAAAGTAGCACCTTTTGTTACTTATTACAGCCAATTTTCTAAAGACCAATTATCTTTACTATTAGCTATTTCACATGCTGAGTCGTCATTTGATCCTAATGCAAAATCGCATATTCCAGCGTTTGGATTAATGCAAATAGTGCCAAATTCAGCAGGCTTAGATGTTGCTCGCAGACAATTTAAAAAAGATATAGCCCCAACAGCTAAAGAGTTATTCGACCCGAAAACTAATATAACTTACGGTGCCGGATACTTAGATATTTTAACTACCCGATATTTGCGCAAAATTAATAATCCTATAAGCCGAAGATATTGTGCCATTGCAGCTTATAATACTGGCGCTGGTAATGTAGCCAAAGCATTTAACTTAAATAAAAGTACGAATATAAATAAAGCGGTAGTCTTAATAAACCAATTAGATAGCGAAGGTGTGTACGCGCAACTTGTAAGTAATTTACCGTACGACGAAACAAAAAAGTATTTACAAAAGGTAAGTAAATTAGATATTCAATATCAAAAAAACTTAGAACAATGGAACCTAAACAATAAGGAAGTAAATCATGCGAAATAAACTTTTAATATTGGCAGTTGCTGGAGTTATTACAGCATGTGGTACAACGCCACAACAGTCTCAACCTCTTGCTGAAAACGATTCTGTTCCAAGCTGGGTTTTACAACCTACAGCACCCGAGGGCGGTTTGGCTTCATCTAGCTGTGTAGTGTGGACAGGAAATATGGCTGCAAGTAGAGCACAAGCTATTGCCAATGCACGTGCAGATCTAGCAACTCAAATTAGTGCTAAAGCGCAAGTAATGGATACACTAATAAACAAACAATCTCAACAGCAAGACTCAACGACGACTAATTCATCATTTACTCAAATAAGTAAACAGGTAGCTGAGCAAAGTTTAGTAGGAGCTATTGCTAAAGAAATTGGTTTTGCTCGCTTAGATGGAAAGAAGCAGTTATGTGCGCTTGTAACTATGGAAAATACTAAGCCTTTATTTGATAAATTAATCGAAACGTCAGGAAAGAATTTAAGCCCTAATGATGAAGATATGCTTTATCGTGAGTTCAGATTAAAAACAACAACTGATGAGCTTAAAGCGCTAGATAAATAAGCGTTTCATAACAACCCTAATATAAGTTAGGGTTGTTATATTAATTAGAGAACCTTAATAATTAGCCCAATGCTAACCACACACCTACTACAGCCATTAAGCTGCCCGCTATTCGGTTCATCCATTTGATGTTATCGCCACGGGCTAAAAATAAACGTAGGCTTTTACCACCTGTTGCGTAAGCTAACATGCATACAAATTCGCTGACCATTATTACACCAAGCAATACTAAAAGCTGAGGGGCTACAGCATGCTCAACACTAATAAACGGCGGCAGTAGTGAAATCATAAACGCCCACCCTTTAGGGTTAGCAATTGCGGTTACAAAACCTTGCGTAAATAGTGATTGCCTACTTACGTCACTTGGCTTTGAGGTATCGACCGACATTTTGCCTTTGGCTCGCCACATGTTAACGCCAATATAAATTAAGTATGCACCGCCTACCCATTTTAAAATAGCGAACGCATCTGGGTAATTTAGCATGATGCTTGCAACGCCTAATACCGCAGCTATGGCAACGGTTGCTACGCCTAGCAGCTCACCTATCATCATCCATAATGTGCGGCGCACGCCAATGCTCATACCGAGTGTCATGGCGAGCGTCATACACATACCTGGCGTTATAGACACAAAAAAGAAGGTAGGAATAAAAACCGCAAGTGCTGCTACATCAATCATTAATTTACTCTTATATAAAAGGCAAAAACGCGGCTATAAGTAGCCGCGCTGTTGCTTACTCATGTTTATTACTATTGCCCAGTACTTACCACGGGTTCAGTAATGACCTCTACTGGCTCTGCTGTATCATTTAACAAATACTTATCTAGCCACTGCTCTTGTTCCCACAATACATGTAATAAGCTTTTACGTGCGCGGTAACCATGTGCCTCGTAAGGGAGCATGACTAAACGCACGTCTTTACCTAGCCCTTTAAGTGCAGCGTACATGCGCTCGCTTTGCATTGGGAAAGTACCCGAATTAGGATCCTCTTGACCGTGGATCATTAGCATTGGCTCGTTAATTTTTTCAGCATGGAAAAACGGCGACATATTAGCGTAAACACTTTGTGCTTGCCAAAAATCACGCTCTTCTCCTTGAAAACCAAACGGCGTTAATGTGCGGTTATACGCGCCGCTGCGGGCAATACCCGTTTTAAATAAATCAGTGTGAGCCAACAAGTTAGCAACCATAAATGCACCGTATGAGTGCCCTGCTATGGCTATTTTATTTTTATCAGCAATGCCTTTTTTAACTAATACATCAACAGCGGCTTGCGCGCTTGATACTAACTGCTTTCTAAAATTATCGTTTGGCTCGCTGCCATCAATACCTACAATTGGCATTTTAGGGTCGTCAAACACAGCAATCCCTTTGGCAAGGTAAGGCATTGGGCCCCAGTAGCCAATGTAGGTAAATGCATAAGGCGATTCGCGTACTTGCGATGCTACGGCTTTATCTTTGTATTCAAGTGGGTAAGCCCACATAAGCACAGGTAATGGGCCTTGTGTTTTATCGTACCCTGGTGGTAAATAAAGCGTGCCTGAAAGCTCAACACCGTCGTCGCGCTTATAACGTAATTGCTCTTTAGTTACGCCTTTAAATGCAGGGTACGGGTGAGCAAATTTAGTTAGCTGTGTTAGCGTGTCGTTGCCTAAATCGCGTATAAAAAAGTTAGGTTGCTCAGTTTTAGATTCACGAATAGTAATAAATCGCTCACCTTCGTCGTCAAGCAGTGCACGTACACGTTCGTAATACGGCGCTTCTGATTGCCATAATCGCTTGCTGCTATTTGTTTTAACATCGTACCTATCTAAAAACGGCACATTGCCTTGCTCTGATGCGCCATTACCACGCAGGTAAATGTAACGCCCACCTACAATTTTAATAACGTTTGCGCCTAAATCGTTGCGCTCATAAATTGCATTACCAGGGTCTTTATACGCATCGTTATAACTACGCTCTGAAAATAAAACGCGGTTTCTGTCGGCATTTCGTGGTTGCACTATGTAAGTACGAACTTGGCGATCGCTAAAGCGCCAGTCTGTCAGCATGGCTACGTTTTCGTTGCCCCACTCAATACCAGAATAACGGCGTTCTACTTTGGCAAATAATTTAGGCTCGCGTTTAAAGGGTGCACGTAAGCTGTAAACATAATCATGATGCTCAACGTCGGTTTTCATATCGCCGCCATCTTGCGCCTCAGCCCAAATAACCTCAGCGCCTTGATCGGCTCGCCATTCAAAGTCTCGGCGGCCAGTGCGAACACTGTCATAACCTTGCGGGATGTTATCGGCAAGTGGCTGTTTTGCCAGTTCTGCTAATGCATAGCCGCGCATACCCCATATTTGCCATGTGCTTGCAAATCGGCTGTAAGGCACTTGATACGAAAACGGCTCATTAATACCGGCTACTAAAATGTTGGTAGAATCAGGTGATACCGAAAACGATTTAAATAAAGAAGGGCTACCTATTGCTTGAGTATTACCGTCAAGTGTTACGTAAGCTAATTGCCCTTGACCGTAAAACTTAAATTGCGCTTCATCAAACGGGCTTGTTAATAAATTTTGGTAAGTACGTGCTGGTGCTTTTTCGCCGGTACTTTGTTGAATAACTGGCACTACACTTTGGCTGTTATTTTCAAGCCTAGGCTTGCCAAAATTAACAGCGAGGTTTGCAACTATGGCGCTGCTATCTGGTAGCCATTTATAAGGTGATGATGTTAATACCGAATTTAATGCCGCGCTTGAAAGCTCTTTTGCTTGTTTAGTTTCAACGCTGTAAAGCCATAAGTTGGCTTGGGTTGGTTGCTCAACAACAAAGGCTAAATATTTACTATTAGATGACCATTTAGGCGAGCGAATAATGCCATTAGGTAGGTTATTAATGCTAATAACCGTGCCACTTTGAACATGCTTTAGCTCCAACGCACTAAATTTGGCACTCACACGAGAGCGCGAAAAATTAGCAGGGTTTAGCTTAATACCCGCAAGCTTAAGCTCTTCTTTTGCAAGTTCATCAAGGGTTACTACGCGTTTGCGTTCAAACAATGCTAGCCACTGGCCATCGCTCGATAAGTAACTAGTGGGTGCTAACTTAGCATCAACCAAAGCGGCAAGCTCAGGTGACGGGGTTTGATACCCTTGCTCTGCGTAACTTGTTGGCACTAATGCCGCACAACAAATAAAGGCAACTAACAGCCTAAAAGCGCTCATGTTTTTATCCTTTTGTTATTTTTTACTCTTATAGACGTATATAAACACGTTTTGCTTTGTTCATAAAGTATTAAGGTAAGTTAAACGGCTCTAAAAGATGACTTAATAGTGCTGATTAAGCTAAACTACAACGCTATTTATTCACCACTGCGGTACATAAAATACAATGTATAACAAAGCTAAATCCGTCACTATTTTTGATGTTGCAAAGCGTGCTGGTGTATCAAAATCAACCGTATCTTTGGTACTTACCCAAAGCGATAAAGTGGGTAATGCCAGCAAACAAAAAATATTAAAAGCGATTGATGAGCTAGGTTACGTTTATAACCGTGATGCTGCAGCTATGCGCTCAAAGCGCTCTAACTTAGTGGCCATAGTAATAAACGATTTAACTAACCCAACTATGGCGAAACTTGCCACCAGCCTACAACTTTTGTTAAACGAAAGTGGCCTACAAGCCATGATTGTAAACAGTAATAACAGCCTTGAACTACAAGCAAATGCAGTTAAAAACTTAAAAGAATACAACGCTGCCGCATTTATTATTTGCCCTGTTGCTAATACGTGCGCCCAATGGCTTGATACGCTCAGCGCACAACACAAAGTCATTACCCTTATGAGTGAAGTGCCCTTTAGTGCAGCTCCTTGTGTGTTACCCGACTATAAAAAAGCCAGCCATGTAGCCAGCATGCATTTGCTCGCACAAGGCGTGACAGACATTGCATTTATAGGCAGTGAACTTACTTTAAGTGATTCACAAGCACTGCAAAGTGGCTTTAATACAGCGTGCGCACAGCATAGCATTGCACCCTTTGCGCCCATTCACTGCGAAGTAAACACAGCACTTAGCGCTAAGCATGCCTTTATAGAAGCGTATAATCACAACCCAGTATTAAACGCGGTTGTGTGTGCAAACGATATAATTGCTCAAGGTGTTATTGCCGCTATTAACTCATTAACACATCACTCTATTAAAGTAGTGAGTTGCCACCATATTCCTAATAGCGCGGTTATAGATAACAACTTAACCACCGTTGCTATAAGTACAACTGATATAGCCAAGCGGTGCCTTTTAATACTGCAAGAGCTACTACAAAATACAGCCCCGCCAGTAAAAACACTGGTAAATGTAAACTTACAAATTAGAGATTCTAGCCAATGAAAAAAGTGCTGGTAATTGGCTACGTATGGCCAGAGCCAAATTCGTCTGCTGCAGGAACGCACATGATGTCGTTATTAAATGCATTTAGAGCGCAAAACTGGGACGTTGAATTTGCAACGCCTGCGCAGCGTACCGACCACATGGTAAACCTTGACGACTTTGGCATAACGAGCCAAAGCATTGCACTAAACTGCGATAGCTTTGACGAATACGTTAAAGCCTACAATCCAGATATAGTAATGTTTGACCGTTTTATGATGGAAGAACAGTTTGGCTGGCGTGTTGATAAACATTGCCCTCATGCAGTTAAAATTTTAGATACCGAAGATTTACAATGCCTGCGTAACGCTCGCCACGAAGCATTTAAAGCTGAGCGTGAATTTACAACCAGCGATTTACACTCAGACATAGCAAAACGCGAAATTGCCGCTATTTTGCGCTGCGACCTAAGCTTAATTATTTCAAGTTATGAAATGAGCCTACTAAACAGTGTATTTAAAATAGAGCCAAGCTTATTACACCATTTACCGTTTATGGTTGATTTAAGCTCACTACCTACAAGTACAAAAACGTTTGAGCAGCGCCAGCACTTTATGACCATAGGTAACTTTAGACACGCACCAAACTGGGATGCTGTACTTTACCTACAAAAAATATGGCCACTTATTCGCAAGCAACTACCAAAAGCAGAGCTACATATTTATGGCTCATACCCACCACCAAAAGCCACGGCTCTTAACAACCCTAAAACAGGGTTTTTAATAAAAGGCTGGGCCGACAATGCGTTTGATGTAATGCAAAGCGCACGCGTATGTTTAGCGCCACTTCGCTTTGGTGCAGGCATTAAAGGTAAATTACTTGAAGCCATGATTATGCAAACACCCAGCGTTACCACCAATATTGGCGCAGAGGGCATGCATAACGATTTACCATGGCCTGGTAAAATAGCCAACACAGCTGATGATTTTGCAAGTGCAGCCATTGAAATGTACACCAATCAAAGTGACTTTGTTCAAGCGCAGCAAGATGGCAATACACTCCTTAATACGCTGTACAACAAAGCCCAATTAAGCGCTGCGTTAATTAAAAAAGTTGATTCAATAAGTAGCGATTTAAACGCCCATCGCGAAAAAAACTTCACAGGCCAAATGCTCAAACATCATACAATGCGCAGCACTCAATACATGTCGCAATGGATAGCTGAAAAAAATAAAAAATTAGATTAAAAATGACTAGACACACACCAATTAGTGTTTAAAATCGCGCCCATCAAACGTGGGCAGTTTTAGCTGTATTGTCTATATTTTTAGCTTAGTTATCGCAATATTTGGTCCAAAAAGATTTGAAAACTGCAACCTTTACAGAAAAACGCAAATTTATCGTTAAATTGGGTAAAATGCTTCATAAATATGGTACGCCTGCTTACCGCTTAGAAGCTCACCTAATGGAAGTAGCTACATACTTAGGACTTAAATCGTCATTTGTTATGTCGCCAACCTCTGTAACGTTTGTTATTTGGACTGATGGCCACGAAGACGAGTATACCCATGTTGCACGTGTAGACCCTGGCGATCACGATTTAGGCTCACTTGCCGACACCGACGATCTTGTAAACCAAATGCTTGACGACAAGCTAAGTTTACAAGAAGTTGACGCGCAACTAGACGCTATTTTTGTTATGCCAAACCCATACAATAAACTTATTACTGGTGTTGCGTTTGCAACCTCTGGTGGTGCGTTTGCAATGTTAATGGGTACTAGCTGGACTGATGTTATTTGGTCATCGCTACTTACTTTAGTGGTTTATGTGTTTGTGCTTTGGTCGGGTCGCTCAAAACGCGTAGCTCATATGCTTGAGCCATTAGTGGCCATAATATCGGCAATACTTGCGTGTGCAGTGAGCGTGTATATAACACCCGAAATAAACATACGCTTGGTGGTACTTTCAGCCATTATTGTGTTTATACCCGGTTTAGCACTTGCGCTTGGTTTAGCAGAGCTGGCAGCGCGGCATTTAGTGTCGGGAACTGCGCGAGTAATGGACTCGTTTATGCTGTTGTTTAAGCTTTATTTTGGCGGTTTTATTGGTATAGGTATTGGCTTTGCACTCTTTGGGCAAGCCGACTTTGTACAACCTGAGCCATTACCAAAATGGACCGCATGGCTAGCTATATTTTTACTTTGTAGCAGCTTAATAGTTATTTTTAGAACCAAACTTAAGCATGCTGTTTGGTCTATTGCATCAGGCTTTATAGCTTATGGCACCAGTATTGGCTCGGCTATGTACCTTGATTACACATTAGGGACGTTTGTGGGTGCTTTATCGGTAGGTATATTTAGTAACTTGTTTAACCGCGTTGCTAATGCGCCCGCCTCTATTGTGGCTATGCAAGGCTTGATTGTATTAGTACCGGGTAGCAAAACGTATATTGGCTTAAACTCGCTCATTGAAGGCCAAGACTTTGTATATGCAGAGCACATTGGTCAACAAACGTTTTTAATATTTATGTCGCTTGTTGCAGGGCTAATATTTGCCAACGTAGCCCTACCGCCTAAAAAGAGTTTGTAAGTAAAAAACCTATTAACAAAAAGCCCAATAACTTTAAAGTAATGGGCTTTATTATTTATATTGCTATTGGCTGTGCGGTATTGTTAAAACAATTTTTCCTACGTGTTGTTTTTCACTAAACGCCTGCTGCGCATTCACTATTTCTGTAAGAGGAAAAGTATGCGCCACGATTGGCTTTATTTTTTCTTCTTCAATAAAGCGTATTAAGTTTTTAAATACCTCAGGCTCTAACACCGTACAGCCAAAAAAGCTTAAGTCTTTCAAATAAAGTGTGCGTATATCAAGCTCAACTAATGGGCCACCAATCGCTCCTGAAACCGCATAACGCCCTTTTGGTTTTAATACTTCTAACAATTTAGGCCATTGCTCGCCGGCAACCAAATCGATAACTACATCAACACTGTTTTTACCTAATGTTTGGATTAAATCATCTTCTCGAAAAATAACGTTATCTGCACCTAAATCTTTTAATTGCTGCGCCTTACTTTTACTTGTAACAGCCACAACATATGCGCCACGTGCTTTAGCTAGTTGCACAGCAGCTGAGCCTACGCCACCAGATGCACCCGTAATTAAAACCGTTTCGCCTTGTTTAGCTTTTGATCTATAAAGCATATTTTCGGCTGTGGAATACGAGCAAGGAAATGATGCAAGCTCTACATCACTATAGTTACTATTAATTTTATAAGCATGGCTAGTATCAACAGAGGTAAACTGTGCAAACCCACCATCGCATTCAGAACCAAAATACCAAGGAGTCTCAAGCACTTCACCTGCAGCATTAACAATACAAGGCTCAATTAATACACGCTCACCTACTCGACTTTTATCAACACTTTCGCCAACAGCCACAATTACACCGCATACATCTGCACCTTGAATGCGCGGAAATACTAATGCGTTACCAGACCAGCTGGCATCTTCACTGCCTTCATCTTATTTAGAATACCAAGCTGTACGCGTATTTAAGTCGGTATTATTAACGCCCGCCGCCATAACTTTAATTAAAGCATCGTCTGCGCCAAGTGTTGGCAGTGCTATGTTTGCCGCGTATTTAAGCATACTAAAATCGCCATGCCCCGTAAGCTGTACACCTTGCATAGTTGTTGGTAAATGAGTCATTACTTTTTCCCCTTAATTAATAATAAAGCGCTTTGCTGCGCCGAAATAACCGCATCATCACCCATTACAGGCCATGCACTCGAAACACCTTCGTGCAGTAAAAATAAAACATCACCAAGTGACGGCTGTAAGCTCTGCTGCGCAAGTAATTGCCTTACCTCATTTTTATGTTTTTGTACGGCGCTACTAATTTCTAAATCATCAGGAAAAGCACTAAGCGCATTAATCGACAAACAGCCATTAGGGGCAAATTGCTCCATCCAATGCTTTAATCGTGAAAAAATATGCACTATGCAATCAGCCCCTTTTGTTGGAGCTCCTTCTAGTAAAAAAGCGATATATCGTAAATGTCGATACTCAAGTGCAGCAACGATCATTGCTTGTTTGGAAGGGTAATATTTGTAAAGCGTGCGAAGGCTAACGCCACTTAGTTTTTGCAGTTTTGCGACGCTTGGCTCAGCAAAGCCATGCTGACTAAAGGCGACTTCTAAAGCCGCTGCTATTTCTTGTTTAAGCATAGTATTAAACCCATGTAGAACGAACACTCTACCAACATGGTAGAGCATTCATTCTACACGGTCAATATTTGAAAATTTATGCGGGGTTATTAATTGAATAAAATGTAGGTTTGGACTAAAAGAAAGTATTACATTGCACTTGAATCAAACTCAAAAACCTCATAATGATTCCAGCGTAAAAACAGTTCGCCGCTTTCTAAATAAAAATTTATATCATCACTTGATGAATAACAAAAATCATCCCAGTGATCACAAAAAACTAACCAAGGAAGGGTTAATGCTGTTTCTTGATCCCAACAAATTGTTACTGTTTGCGAATCATTTCCTAAGCCCTTTAACCATTGGCGGGTTAATTCACTTCCTTCTGTGGAGTCGAATCTTTTTGCGCCAACCGGAAAGTTAATAGGAGTGGTGGCAATTAATGCTCTTGCTTGCTCTTCACTCAACGGAATAAGTTTGTTTAATGTATCTTTAGAAAAATCACCATGGGATGCGCTAATCCATCGCCATGCTAAAGAAAAGTCTTCAATTTTAATCAACGCTTTATACCTACTTTTACAAACACTTAATTGACTCTACAACACTATTACAACGCTCTAAATACCCTATTAATTCAGGGGCTTCGGGGTAGTCAGAGCAATTGCCTATTATAAGGCCTGCAACTTTACCTGCGGGTTCTATTTCTACGTCCATGTATGATGCAAACATAGCGTTGTTTTTGGTTTCAGTCCACGTAAAGTGGTAGTGAGTATTATGTGTACTAAGAAATTTACGATCTGGTTTATTAAACTTACTGGTTGTTGCTGTCAGCAACGTATTTTTGTTCTTAACGGTAATTTCTGCGCCGCTTATAGCCCAAGATAATGGCCACTCTCTTGTAATTTCGGTCGAAATCTCACATTCGCCAAGTGAATTAACCTTATCTAAATCAGAAATTATATTTGCGTATTCACTGGTGCGTAAACTGCTTTGCTGAGCTTGAATAAGCCATAAAACAGCCAGCGACAGTAAAACCGATTTCCATTTCATTATTGCTCCGTTCCCTCTATGAAGTAGAAGTGTTTTATGCGTATTTTTATTAATTTAATGATAAACCATATATGATTTTCTATTTTAGTTCAGTTACTTACAAACAGCAGCCTTAGCTTATTAATAATAAAAGATGATAGTGAGGATTATTACTTAGCACTTCCCTATCGAGATATAACACTCAATAGGGAAGTAACCTAATTAGCGTGACCAGTTAGTTTTGGCAAGCTCTATAATTTCGTTTCCTTTGCCGTTTATTAACGCCTTCATCATGTACACACTAAAGCCTTTTGCTTGCTCTAGCTTAATTTGCGGCGGCATTGAAAGCTCTTGTTTTGCAGTATCGACTTCTAAAACAACAGGTCCTGAGTGATTCATCATTTCGTTCATTGCCGATGGTAATTTTTCAGGGTCCTCCACATGAATCCCTTTTAAGCCACAGGCTTCTGCAATTTTAGCAAAACTTGGGTTTTCTAAATCAGTATCGCTTGATAAAAACCCACTGGCTTTCATTTCCATCGCCACAAAACTAAGTGAGCGATTATTATAAACAACAATTTTGATAGGTAAATTAAGCTGTTTAAGCGAGATTAAATCACCCATTAACATGGAAAATCCGCCATCACCACACATTGCAATTACTTGGCGGTCTCTATCTACAGATTGAACGCCCATTGCCTGCGACATCGCATTTGCCATAGAGCCATGATTAAACGAGCCGATTAAACGGCGCTTACCGTTCATTGATAAATAACGCGCAGCCCACACTGTTGGCGTACCTACATCACAAGTAAAAACAGCATCGTCTGCTGCTTTCTCATTTAGTAAACGCGTTAGATATTGCGGGTGAATTAAATTTTGCGACGTTTTTCCACTGGCAAGTTCATCGAGATCTTGTCTCGACTCTTTGTAATTTTTAACACTTTTTTGTAAGTGCGAACTTGTCCGCTCACCTTTAATATAATCAAGCAGTGTGGTTACTGAATTTTTTGTATCGCCTAATACACCACAATCAATTTGCACGTGTCGCCCGAGTGACGCTGCCTGATTATCAATTTGTAATATGGTGGTATTTTCGGGATAAAATGCACGATAAGGAAAGCTCGTACCAATCATAAGTAACGTATCGGCTTCTTGCATTGCATGATAGCCCGATGCAAAACCAATAAATCCGGTCATACCAACATCGTAAGGATTGTCGTATTCAATAAATTCTTTACCACGCATGGCGTGCACTATGGGTGCTTGTAATTTTTTGGCTAGCGCAACAATTTCGTCGTGGGCATCCTTACAACCAGCACCACATAATAAGGTTACTTTTTTACTTTTATTAAGATGAGTCGCCATTGCTTCAATATCAGATAAAGCGGGCGTATACGTTGCTGGTTTTGGCACGTTCCATTTTGGCTTGATAGTGTTAGGCATCTCTTTTAATGCAATGTCGCCAGGTAATACAAGTACGCTTACGCCTTTGTTTAATATTGCTTGTCGCATTGCGGTTTCAAGCAGGTAAGGCATTTGCTCGGGGCTCGACACCATTTCGCAATACACACTACATTCTTTAAATAATTCTTGCGGATGGGTTTCTTGAAAATAGCTGCTGCCAATTTCAGATGAAGGAATATGTGCAGCAATTGCTAATACAGGTACATTATTTCGCTGACAATCAAATAAGCCATTAATTAAATGAAGATTACCCGGACCACACGAGCCAGCACACACCGCAAGCTCCCCTGATAAATGCGCTTCGCCACCGGCTGCAAATGCGGCAACTTCTTCATGGCGAGTGCCTAGCCATTCAATTGTGCCCATTTTTCGCAGGCTTTCACTAATGCCGTTAAGTGAATCGCCAGTTACTCCCCAAATCCGCTTTACGCCAGCTTGTTCAAGGGTTTTAGTGATAAAACTTGCAATGTTTTGACTCATAATAAAGAACTCCTAAATATTCAGCTATTCTGTAAATTGATTTTTGCCTCTGATCTATCCGGTAAGTTATCGTTTCGAAATGCGCTCAATTAATGAGAAAAAATAAGCTTAGATATTTTAATAATGATAGATATATTACTACTGAGACTTTGCTAACAAACAAAATGCATTAAGTTTGTTGCGACCTCATACTGATACATAAAACATGAATGTGGGCTTTAAAGTGTCCATAAATAAGCGGGTGTGAGATTTTTAGTGGCTTAACTATGAATATGTTATTATGCGCTCAATTATTTTACTGAATACTTTTCTTATATCTATGTCAAATTCTGCTTCTTGCTTTACGTTATTTTCTCAAAATATTGATGCTCTCGCGCTTCCTGAAAAGTTTACTTTCCCTTTTTATTACGAGCCGCAACCATTAGCTGTAGCAGCCACAAAACAATTACAGCAACAACTTGAAACTTTAACGCATTTAAAAGCAGACAATGCCGGTAAAATGTTTGGGGTTTTAGTAGTGCAAAACGCTAAGCAACAGTTAGGCTTTTTGAGTGCTTATTCGGGGCAAATTGAAGACGATAAAGGCAATATTAGCTTTGTACCGCCGGTTTCTAGCATGCAATTACAAGACGAAAGCTATTTGGCTCAAAGTAAAATAATTAACGATATTAATGCTCAAATTGAGCAGTTAGAAAATAGCGAACAACTACTTGAAGTTAATAGCAAACTTGATGATGCAACACAGAGCTACCAGCAGGCGCTATTAGCTCAACAGGCGGTAATGCAAGCTGGTCGTCAGCAACGTAAAATACAACGTACCGAAGGCGAATTAGAGCTTAGCGAAAGTGATTTTGAGCAGTTAAAAAATAAGCTTGCAGGGCAAAGCATCGTAGAAAAAAAGCAACTACTGGCACTTAAAGCCTATTGGCAAAATATAATAGAATCATTACAGCAAACACACACTAATATTACTGATGAAATTGCTCATTTGAAAAAACGCCGTAAAACGCTTTCTAAAAGCTTACAAAAAAAGTTATTTGCGCAGTACCAATTTTTAAATGCAAATGCTGAGGTTACAGACTTAAATGCCATATTTGCAGCACTACCAGAGCACACTCCACCTTCGGGTGCTGGCGATTGCGCAGCGCCTAAATTATTACAATACGCCTATAAGCACGATTTAAAACCAATTGCTATGGCAGAGTTTTGGTGGGGAGCTGCGCCTAAATCAGCAATTAGGCAACATAAAAACTACTACCCTTCTTGTTATAGCAAATGCCAACCAATACTTGGGCACATGTTAAAGGGCTTAAACGTTGAAGATAACCCGCTACTTATCAACCCAGCTCAGGGTAAAGATCTAAGTATTGTTTATAAAGATGACGATTTACTTGTGGTAAATAAGCCTGCTGAGTTTTTATCAGTACCTGGCGTTAATATTGAAGACTCAGTGTATATGCGTATTAAAACGCAATTTCCAGAGGCTTCAGGCCCGCTAATTGTGCACAGATTAGATATGTCGACTTCTGGGTTATTGATGATTGCACTTAATAAACGCGTGCACAAAGCGCTGCAAAAGCAGTTTATTGACCGCACCATAGATAAACGTTATGTCGCATTAGTTAATGGTAACGTAGCTGAGGATAGCGGAGTAATCGATTTACCCTTAGTGCTCGACTTTGATGATAAACCGCGCCAAATGGTGTGTTACAAACACGGAAAACCTTCACTTACTACCTGGCAGGTTTTAGATCGTAATAACAATATTACCCGATTACAGTTATACCCTAAAACAGGGCGAACTCATCAATTAAGAGTGCATTGTGCCCACAGTTTAGGTTTAAACATGCCTATAATAGGCGACACACATTACGGAAAAAAAGCCGATAGATTACATTTACATGCAGAATACTTAACATTTACTCACCCAATTACGCTTAAGCGATTAGAGTTTGAAGTAGCCGCAGATTTTTAAGCTAAAGCCTATCTAAGATCATTTGTTTGATGGTCTTTGCTTTTACAAAATGATCTAATTTATGAATGTGTATCCACCAAGTAGCTGCTTCCATGAGTAGCTCTGGGTTGTCGTTTTTATTGGCAAAAAATGCATAAAAAGAAAGCCCAACGTTTTCGCCTTTGCTGGCTATTTTTTTATCGCATACAGTAATTATTTTTGCTCTTAGTTCTTCCCTCATACATACCTTATTTAATTATATTTTTACTATTAAAATACGCTATTTAAAAAACTAACCATTAGCTGTAAAAGGCTTCGATCAACCAAGCCATGATTCTCAAGCTCTTTATTAGGCGTATTTACTCTTGTAGCTTTGCATTCATTATCTAATGGCTCATTTTTAAGTGTGTCGGTTTCGTATGCAATATCAGCTTGCTCCATGCACTTTGCTGAGCCCGCATAAGGTTGCGCTGCACAGCCGTTTAATAATAATAAAAGTGAAATTGTTATCAAAAATTGCTTCATAACTAATCCTATTTTTACGCAACTTATTTGCTTTAGACTATAGCTGAAAGTTAGCCGTATTTACTTTTCTACCACCATTACAAAAAATTCAAAAAAGAACGCCCCCACTGCATCAAAGAAAGTGTCGTTTTTTTCATCTTTTTTTATTTGCGCACTTATGCATTGATTATAAACCTCTGTGCTTGTTTGAGCGCCATTTCGATCAACCATTTCAGCCTCTTCAATGCAAAAGTTAGGGTCTGAACGCGGGGCTGTACTACATGCACTTAATAAAGCGCACAGTAATAATGCGACGACGAGGCTTTTTATGTTCATCCTTAAACTATCCTATTAAGTTAACGTGCTACTTGCATTTATACCGATTGGTATTATATGTGGGAGTAATATATAGGTTGTACCTAAATAACGCTGCTACTTTATCACTGCAATAGAATAAACAACCAGTAAGTATTTGTAAGGTTCTGTAGGGATTTATACTCTATTTATAATTGAACTATGTAAAAGCCTGAAATTTTTGCATTCATGTCACTGTAAAATTTACAGTAATAGCAGCCTGAAAATAAAAAATAAAAATAAACTCATTAAAATACATCAACTTAATATTTGGCATTTAGTTTGCTAATTAATGATATAAACAAATAAATTGTAAAAGGATGAGTTATGAATATTTTTGAAGCACTACGTCACGATCATGACAAACAACGAGAATTGGTAGATGCGCTTATTCAAACACACGGCGACACAGAGCAGCGCCACAAGCTAATGGATGAGCTAAAAACGGAATTAGAAGATCACGCAAAATTTGAAGAACGTTACTTTTATAACCCCCTTATGTTTGATGACTTAACTCATGAAAAAGCGCGCCACAGCGTAGCTGAACATCACGAAATTGATGAATTAATTGAACAACTTGAAGATACCGAAATGAGCTCGTCTGCATGGTTAGTTGCAGCTAAAAAGTTGCATCATTTAGTGCACCATCATCTGAGTGAAGAAGAACATGAAGTATTTCAATTAGCCGGTAAAGCATTGACCGAAGGGCAAAAAGAGAGCCTAGCAAAACAATACAACGATGCTATGCACTAGTTGCATAAATCATAAACCGAATTTAACACTCCCTGTGTACTTATTGGTTATAAGCCACTTGGCTTATAACCATTTTTTAAGCCTATGTGCTAATTTTTCTCTAGTAAGGGAGCTTCTGTTGGATCAAAAACTTTATAGGCAATTAGTTTTAAGCCATCATTAATAAAAAACCACACCAAGGCATATCCCCATACAGCAAATGCCCATCCCCATCCTAGTGGAGTCATAAACACGCCGTAAACAGCAATCAACGTTGCTATAATTTGCGTACCAAATACCGCTGCCATTAATATATTTGACGGCTTAATTGACCAAAATGGACCACGAGTACGCGCTGAAAATATAGTTAAGTGCCCCGCTACCGATAGTAATAAATACATTAAGGTTTGAAGATGAGGGCGGTCAAATTCAAATACTTTATCGCCTAAATAAAACAAACCAAAGGCAGCTATTGGACCAACAATCCCCAGTACTGAAGAGATCCCTAAAACGAGTCGCATATTCCATGTTTCGGGCTTATTTTGATAATGCACATTATCGTACGCAATAGATAAAATGGCCGCATCGTTAAGTAGCGCAAGCATCACTATCATCACGGCTGTTAGTGGATAAAAGTTAAAAATTAATATCGCCATGGTCATAAACAGTAATACGCGAAGTGTTTCTGCAACGCGGTAAATTGCATAACTGTTCATGCGTTGAAAGATTTTTCGGCTCTCTTTAACTGCATCAATAATAACCGACAAGCCATCGGTCATTAACACAATAGATGCTGCTGAACGGGCAGCATCGGTGGCACCCGATACAGCAATACCACAGTCAGCTTTTTTAAGTGCTGGCGCATCATTTACACCGTCTCCGGTCATACCAACAATGTGCCCTCTATGCTGTAGCACATCAATAATATGGTATTTATGCTCAGGGAATACTTGCGCAAAACCATCCGCGCTCTCGATAGAGTCATCTAGCTGCGTTGTTTTATGATGCTCAACGGCACCAAAACCACTGGCATCTAAAATATTTGTTCCTAAACCGAGTTTACTGGCAGTTTCGCGTGCAATCGCCACTTGGTCGCCGGTGACCATTTTAACGCTCATTCCCATTTCTTTTGCATCGGTAATCGTTTGTATTGCCTCTTCACGCGGTGGATCAAAAAGCGGCAATACACCTATAAATTGCCATTTACCCTGACCGTCTGTTTTAGCAACCGCTAAAGAGCGAAACCCACGTGCTGCAAATTCATCTATTGACGCCTCAACTTGAGTTTTAACTGCCTCAATATTAGCCGACAAGGCTAAAATAACTTGTGGTGCACCTTTGGTTACTTTAAACGTTTTGCCGTCAGCATTTTTAACTGACGCTTCAGTGCGTTTGCTTACAGGATCAAATGGTTGAAAATGCTCTATATAGTAGGAATCTAGATGATGCTCAGCTTTTACACTTTGTAATACTGCTAAGTCAATCGGATCGTTATTTTCTGAGCGAGATGCCAATGCGGCGTTCAATATAACGTCATCGCGGTTTACTTCATTAAGTGCATTATCAACACAAAACGGGTCACCTAACGTTAATAAATTTTGCGTAAGTGTGCCGGTTTTATCAGAGCACAAAATATCAACGCCTGCTAGCTCTTCAATTGCAGCTAAGCGCGTTACAACTACTTGCTTTTTAGCCAATAAACGAGCGCCTACCGCCATAGTAACTGATAGCACTGTTGGCATTGCTACCGGTATTGCCGCAACGGTTAATACGAGTGCAAACTGTAATGTGGTGATCATTGGATCATCGCGAAACAAAGCAACAATAACTATAAGCAGTACTAAAGCCGCAGCAAGCATTATTAAATAATTACCAATTTTAAGCACTGCTCGCTGAAAATGACTTGCAGTTCGCTCCCCTTGTACTAACTGCGCCGTTTTACCAAAAAAGGTATTTGCACCGGTCGCGTATACTATTGCCTCTATTTCACCTTGGCGGATAATAGATCCCGAATAAACAGTTTCACCCGCCGACTTTATAACCGGTAACGACTCACCCGTAAGTGATGATTGATCGACCTCTACTGTATCGCCATCTAACAAACGCGCATCAGCAGGCACTATATCGCCCATACGCATTCTTATAACATCGCCTGGCACAAGGTCACTGGCATTTAAGTTTTGCCATTGAGTATCGCGGCGTACTCTCGCCTTATTTGCTAATTTTGCTTTTAATGCAGCAATTGCATTGCCCGCTTGGTGCTCTTCCCAAAAACCTACCAATACGTTAGATAACAATAAAACCAAAATAATAAAAAAATCAGCCCAGTGTTTAGCAAGTGCCGATAAAATAATAGCGGCCTCGATCATCCACGGTATTGGCCCCCAAAAGTAAGATAAAAATTTGAGTAATAAGTTTGTTTTTTCTTCGGCTAGTTCGTTAGGCCCGTATTGTACCAATCTTTGTGTTGCGTCAATTTGGCTTAACCCGTCGGATGATGTTTTTAGTTTTTCTTGAAATTGCGCTAAATCGAGGTTACTCCATTCATCACTATTTTGATTGTTTGTTGATTTATTTGCTGAACGGTTTGGTGATTGATGTACTGATGAGATTTTGACCTTTTTCATGCAAGCCTTCTATACAACATTGAGTTGAATAATTTTTAAAACCGACTAACCGTATAGCTAACATAAACTAAAGCTGTCGATATTGTTCTTAAAAATGTATTAAATTTGATCTAACGCAATATTGAGACTGAAATAAAATGAAAAATTTATTTTAAAAGGATGACTAAGAAATTGGATTATGAGGAGAATTGCCGAAAGGCTATATACGGGGCCGAAGTAGTAAATAGCTTAGCCCCGTGTACTTTTTAGTTACAGCTCTGTCGGCTTATAACGATTAGTTTTGATTACTTTACAGTAAACTTAACGTCTTGGTCACGTAGTAAGTAAAGTGCAAAACACGCTGCCCACATTGGCCACGCTGTAAAGAATAATAAGTTGTTAAAACCGTCTATATACTGATTGTACGAAGAAAGCGTAGATAAGCCGTGCATTACAAAAATGATACCGTAAGTAACGCGCTTTTTAATACCCGCTAAAAATGCCAACACTAAAACAAGTTGAAGAGCACCAATTACATAAGCAACAATATCAGATGAGCCACTAATACCGTAAAAATGTTCAAAAATACGTGCGCTATGACCAGGATTTACGAATTTATCAAACGTCCACATAACCATTACAATAAACACGCCTAAACGCAAAGATAAAAGTGACCATTGTAAACGGTTTTGAACATCAGAATTGATTGAGCCTGTCATAAAACTTCCTTAAATAAATATTAATAAACGATGAAGTAACCTAGACCGTATAACTTAATTTTTATTTCAAAAAATAGTAATTATTTTTATTAACGATCCGCTTTAAGTCTTTGTTGATAAAACTTAAACAGTGCCGTACATGCTTTATAAAAGTATACTATGCTTAAAAATATCTTAAAAAGCAGTTATTTACATAAACGATTAAATTAAAGCACTTAAGTACTACTTTAAAATACTTGCTTAGGCTTATGTTCTAAAAAACAAAAAAGAAACACAAATTAACTGAAAGTTATTTTTATAGCCTTCGGTCTTTATCGCCAACAACATTTTAACCGTAGAGAGAAAACGTTTGAAACACGCATATTTAGCACTATCCCTTGCCACTATATTAAATACACCACTTAATGCTTTTGCTGCCGAAGAATCAAAAACAACAAAAGATGGCACAATAGAGCGCATTGAGGTGGCAGGCCAAGTTATTAAATCTCAAGGCCTTTCAGTTAAAAATGCCACGGTAGATGGACCTTTTGGTGACAACTTAGCCCTACAAGATATAGCCCGCTCAGTAACGCCTATTTCAAGCGAATTAATAGAACAACTTAATATTACAAGCCTACAAGACGTACTCGCAGTAAGCCCTAATACCTATTCAGCTAGTGGTTTTGGCGCACCCAGTTTACCTACTATTCGTGGGCAACTGGGTGAGCTTTTTCAAGATGGTACACGCCGTCAAGCTGGTAATAATGGCTTTGGTGTGCCGTTATCGTTCAACTCTATAGAACAGATAGATGTAGTAAAAGGCGCGCCACCAGTATTATTTGGCTCAAGCCAACGCAACGGTGGTTTTGTAAACTTACATTCTAAAAAAGCATCTACGGATGAAAGCAAAGGCAAAGCAACTGTATCTGCAGGTCGATGGGATCAATACAGTGTCTTAGTTGATTACAGTGCACCCATTGTAAAAGACAAAGTAGGTTTTAGAGTCAGCGCTGAACATATTGATAACGGCAGTTACTACGATTTTTCGGGAACTAAAAGCGACAGCTTATTTGCATCATTACGTGTATTACCCGATGACAAAAGCAGCTGGGATATTAACTTTGAGTTATACCAAGTTGAATTTACCGATAACGCCGGAATTAACCGCCCTACTCAAGCGCTAATAGATAGTGGCCTTTATATTACCGGCCAAGGCGTGCAAGCAAACGGCAGCACGGTACCAGCAGCAGGTTCAATTATTTCACCTACTGGGCAAGTAAAAATTAACCGTAGCACAGTACTTACCGATCCTGATAATCAAAACGAAGCCACCACGTATTTACTACACAGTATTTATAAGCGTGAGCTTTCTAGCAATGCATCGATTAAAAACATTACGTATTTTCAGCACCTACAACGTGAAGAAATTGCACAAAATAGCTTTGTTGAAATTATAGATGGTGCCGATACCGCGCAAAACCGTACCGAGCTCACTTACCTTTGGAATAGCGAACAGCAAACCATTTTTGCATTTGATGTGCGTTACAACCGTGTATTAGGTTACAGCCAATTTACCACCGAAGCCGACCTCCCTATTGATTTAACTGGTCCACTTTCAAATCGTCGCATTCCTTTAACAACAGAACAACAAGCGCGTTTAATTGAAATTAGTCCAGGTGTATTTGTATCTCCAGGTGGCCAGTACGATATTAATAACGATGGCAGCGGCGACTTTAACTTATCAGACACGACCGATTCACGTTCATGGCAAACAGGCTTTGCTATTCAGCAAGATTCTGATTGGACAAGTAAATTTCATACGAGTGTTGGCTATCGCATAGATTTTTATGACGTAGACGCACATGACCCAATAGCACCACAAGGTCAAATTGCAGCCAGCGATAGCATTAACGATAAGCTACATTCGGGGCAAATAAGCTTTAACTACCGATTAAACGGTGATTACACCACTTATGGCGCAGCAAGTTATAACGAAGCCACATCAAATAGCATGGCTGGCGGCACATCTCTTGGTGGCGACAACACGATTAGTGCGCAAAACTTTTCAACCGAAAATACCTTAGTTGAATTTGGTTTAAAATACGCACCAACCGACAGCGATTGGTACGCCGATGGAGCGGTATTCAGCCAACGTCGTAGTTTACGTAATCGCGATGGGAGTAATACCGGCATTCGTACTACCGGCTTTGAAAGCCAAGTATTTTATGATGCTTACCCTTATTGGCTAAGTGCTGGCTATAGCTATATTGATGCTCGCTACGACAACTCTGCAAGTAGCCAAGATTCAGCGCAAGTAGCAGATGCTTTCGACAACTCACGTCCAGATATTATTGTAGGCACCAGTGTTGGTGCACCTAGTTTTACTCCATTTGCACGCTCTAATCGCCAAGTTCAAGGCATTCCTGAGCAGTCGTTCAGTTTTAACGGAAATTATTCAATTAATTCGAAATGGCAAACGGGTTTTTCAGGTCTATATACAAAGAGTTACCCATTAGACTTTTTGGCGACAGTTAAGATTCGTGATCAGTACACATTAAACGTTAATACTAGCTATGCTTTTACGCCTAGTACTAAGTTACGTTTAGATGTAAACAACGTAACGAATCAAAAAAACTGGCGCCCTGTATTTGAAGGCGGTTACTTTGGTGCAACATTGGCTTTTCCTGAGTTGCCAATAAACGCCAAGCTAACGCTTACCCATAATTTTTAAGAGAGAGAACATGATTAAAAAAATATTTTTGTTATTGATTGCAGCGGCTGCCATCGGCCTGTTCTTTCATTTTGACTTACACCAACTGCTTACGCTTGATGGCTTAAAAGGGTCTATGGATCAGTTTAGCGATTACAAAGAGCAATCACCGTTACTCGTTATTGGTGGATTCTTTTTATTGTATGTAGTGGTAACAGCTCTCTCTTTACCGGGCGCGGCTATTTTAACACTTGCCGCAGGTGCATTGTTTGGTTTAGTTGAAGGCTTATTGGTTGCCTCTTTTGCATCAACTATTGGCGCAACACTTGCCTTTTTAGTATCACGCTACTTACTACGTGACACTATTAAACAACGTTTTCCTGAGCGCTTAGCTGCAATTGACGCAGGCGTTGAAAAAGAAGGTGGTTTTTACTTATTCACTCTTCGTTTAGTGCCTGTGTTTCCGTTCTTTTTAATCAATTTACTAATGGGTGTTACCTCAATAAAGTCATGGACTTATTACTGGGTAAGCCAAGCAGGCATGCTAGCAGGCACATTTGTATTTGTTAATGCAGGTACGCAACTGGCTCAAATAGATAGCTTATCTGGCATTTTATCGTTCAACTTAATTTTATCATTCGCTCTATTGGGTATTTTCCCTTTCATTGCAAAAGGAATCTTAAACGTGTTTAAAAAACGTCGAGTATACAAAAATTATACTAAACCTAAAAAATTCGACCGCAACATGATTGTTATTGGTGCTGGGGCTGGTGGTTTGGTAACAAGTTATATTGCTGCTGCTGTTAAAGCAAAAGTAACCCTTATTGAAGCGGGCGAAATGGGCGGCGACTGTTTAAACTACGGTTGTGTTCCAAGTAAAGCAGTTATTAAAAGCGCTAAAATTGCAGAGCAAATTCGCCACGGCGAAAACTACGGTCTAGAAAACGCAACACCGCAGTTTTCGTTCAAAAAAGTAATGGCACGTGTACACAAAGTTATTGCCGATGTAGCACCGCACGACAGTGTTGAGCGTTACACCAACCTAGGCGTAGATGTTGTAAAAGGTTACGGTAAATTAATCGACCCGTGGACTGTAGAAATTAAGCTTAACGATGGCGGCACGCAAACACTCACCGCTCGTACTATTGTGATTGCCACTGGCGCACGCCCATTTGTACCGCCATTACCTGGTATTGAAGAAACAGGCTATGTAACAAGCGATACATTATGGAATAAATTTGCAGAGCTAGACGAAGCCCCTAAAAAGCTTGTAGTACTAGGCGGCGGTCCAATTGGTAGCGAATTAGCACAAAGCTTTGCACGTTTAGGTTCAAGCGTTACGCAAATAGAAATGGCGGAGCGCATCATGATCAAAGAAGACCTAGAAGTGTCTACCTTTGCTCACGAAGCGTTAACCGAAAGTGGCGTTAATATTTTAACATCGCATCAGGCACTACGCTGTGAAGCCCGCGATGGTAAAAAATTCATTATTGTTAAACATAACGACCAAGAAATCGAGATTGAATACGACGAGCTATTATGTGCTGTTGGACGAAGTGCACGCCTTAAAGGTTACGGCCTTGAAGAGCTTGGCATAGAAACAAACCGTACTGTTGTAACTAACGAATACCTTGAAACGCTATACCCAAATATTTTTGCAGCAGGCGATATAGTGGGCCCGTACCAGTTTACTCATGTTGCCGCTCATCAGGGTTGGTACGCAGCAGTAAATGGCTTATTTGGTCACCTTAAAAAGTTTAAAGTAGATTACCGTGTTATTCCATGGACTACGTTTATTGACCCAGAAGTTGCACGTGTTGGCTTAAACGAGCAAGATGCAAAAGACAAAGGCATAGACTACGAAATTACTCGCTTTGAATTTGAAGAACTAGACCGTGCAATTACCGACAGCGCTACAAAAGGCTTTATTAAAGTAATTACACCCAAAGGCAAAGACAAAATACTCGGTGTTACTGTGGTCTCTGAGCACGCTGGCGACTTAATAGCTGAATTTGTTTTAGCAATGAAACACGGTTTAGGCCTTAATAAAATACTCGGTACTATACACAGCTACCCTACTTGGGCTGAAGGTAACAAATACGCAGCAGGCGAGTGGAAACGCGCTCATGCACCTGAAAAAGTGCTTAACTTGCTTGAAAAATACCATACTTGGCGTCGAGGTTAATTATGTTTAAAACACCTCTAAAGGCATTACTCCTTGGCTCGGCTTTAGTTGCAACATCGTTTGCAACGTCATTCGCAGCCCAAGCACAGAGCATGCACGATAGCTGGAATACATTATTAAATAAGCACGTTATCGAAATTAACCAAGGTCACAGTACTGAGGTTGATTACACTGCAATAAAACGTGAGCATGTACAGCTAAAAGCGTATTTAGATTCGTTAACGGCGGTAACGCAAAGCGAATTTGATGCGTGGGAAAAGCCTAAGCAACTTGCGTTTTTAATCAATGCTTATAACGCCTGGACTGTTGAGCTTATCGTCTCTAACCTTGCAAGTAAAGAATACCCAAATCTTGAATCAATCAAAGATTTAGGGAGCTTTTTTAGCTCACCATGGAGTAAAGAATTTGTGCCATTACTTGGCAAAACTCGCAGCCTTGATGATATAGAGCATGGTTTAATACGTGGTAGTGGTAAATACAACGACCCACGCATTCACTTTGCGGTAAATTGCGCGAGTATTGGTTGCCCAGCGCTTCGAGATGAAGCGTATACAGCCTCTGATTTAGAGAGCCAATTGCAAGAGCAAACAGTGCGCTTTTTATCAGATATGACACGTAATATGGTGCAAAAAAATACGCTAAGCGTGTCTTCTATATTTAAGTGGTACGGCGATGACTTTGAAAAAGGTTTTAGAGGTTCAAATACGCTACAGCAGTTTTTCTTGCAGTATCCTGATGCCCTTAAACTGATACCCGCTCAACAAAAAGCGCTTAAAAATGATGACATGAAAGTTAAATTTTTAGACTACAACTGGGATTTAAATGTTCGCCATTAAGTTTTGGCAAACACAGGCGCGATACAGCTTTTGCTGTGTCGCGTTTTGCGTTTGTACAATCGCAAATTCAGCTGTTTTTTCGAGGACTGTGCTTGCCAATACTGTTATTAATTCAAATAATAAAAGTAATTTAGTAATAAACACACAGCAGCAATCTCGCTGGCAACAAGTTCAAACACTTGGTAGTAATCAAGATGTATACTTTTATGCATGGGGTGGCGACGCGCAAATAAATGCTTATATTCAATGGGCTGCGCAGCAAGTTAAAACTAAGTACAACATTAATTTAGTCCATGTGAAATTAAGCGACACCAGCGAAGCAGTAAGTCGTGTACTTGCCGAAAAATCAGCAAACAATAGCAACCAAGGCAGCGTAGATTTAATGTGGATCAACGGGGCTAACTTTGCCACCATGAGCGAGCACTCTCTCCTTTTAAAAGAATGGGCGAATAAATTACCTAACTTTGTATTTACCGATCCTATTAACAATCCTGCTGTAACCTTTGATTTTGGACTACCTACCAATGGAATGGAAGCACCATGGGGGCAAGCGTCACTTACCTTTTATTACGACAGCCTTGCAATAAATGGAAAAGCAAACAATAAACTACCGACTACATTAAACGAATTATTAAACTGGAGCGCGCAAAACCCTGGTCGCTTTAGTTACCCAAAGCCGCCTGACTTTTTAGGTATGAGCTTTTTAAAATACGCCTTAGTTGTACTGCATCAGCAAAGCAGCGAAAACATTAAAGCGCAGTTAAACCAACCAGCTACTACTAAAAACACGGCGCAAGTGTTAAACCCTTTGTGGGAGTTTTTAAATAAACTGCACCCAACGCTTTGGCGCGGCGGCACTCATTTTATGCAAAGTGGCGCGCAAATGCGCCGCCTAGTAGACGATACAGAGCTGAGCTTAGCCTTTACTTTTTCTGCCCCCGAAGTACCAGCTGCTGTAAAGCGCTATGATTTACCAAACAGCATTCGCAGCTATGCAATGAGTGATGGCAGTTTAAGTAACACCCATTTTGTGGCAATTCCTTATAATGCAAGCCACCAGCAAAGCGCGCAATTAGTCGCTAATTTTTTAATGAGCCCAGAGGCGCAAGCTGAAAAACAAAAAGCGCATATATGGGGCGATAAAAGCGTACTTATTCAATCAACGCTAACGCCTGAGCAACAAGCCTTATTTAAAACAGCTAAACCGCATCCAAGTGCACTGCCTTTAAACAGTATTAAACGCACATTGAGTGAACCTCATCCAAGCTGGGTAAATGCCATTATGCAAGGTTGGCAAACCCGTTATGGAGTAAGCCAATGAGCGTTATTTCAAAAAGTGTACCAGTAAATACCAAAGCAACAACGCAGTGCAGCACCGATATGTTTACGCGCATTGTAAAATTTAGCCCGCGATTTTTACTCGCTTTACTTATACTACCCGTACTTGGTGGCTTAATTAGCGTATTGCTACCGGCCTTTGGTTATGCGCCCGTACTTGAGCAAACAACGTTTAGCTTGCAAGGTTTTAATGCCCTTTGGCAAACACCTGGCCTTACCCAAATGGTTACCCTAAGCGTTGCAACAGGCTTAATAAGTACTTTGCTTGCATTTATCATTACCTTAATGATTTTAGCTGCGTTTTTTAATAGCCCTTGGCTTAACCGAATTCAGCGTTTATTGAGCCCTATATTAGTGATACCTCATGCCGCCGCAGCTATTGCAGTAGGGTTTTTAATTGCCCCTTCAGGTATGATTTCACGCTTAGCGTCGCCTTGGTTGAGCGGCTGGGAACTTGCGCCAAACGGCATGTTTCCGCATGATTCGTTCGGTATTAGTATTATTTTAGGCCTAACACTCAAAGAGCTTCCCTTTTTATTATTAATGGCATTGGGCGTACTTGCCCAACCTGAGCTTGGCAAAAAATTACGCCAACAACATAAGGTTGCGCTTAACTTAGGTTATTGCCCAATGACCGCCTTTTTTAAAGTAATACTGCCCAGCCTTTATCCGCTACTGCGTTTGCCCCTTTTAGCCGTATTGGCTTATGCCAGCGCAAGCGTAGAAATGCCTCTTATTTTAGGCCCAAATACACCACCCACGTTGGCCGTTGCAATAATGCATTGGTTTAACGATGTTGATTTAAACCTGCGTATTAAAGCCTCAGCAGGTGCTTTATTACAACTGGCTGTTACAGGCGGGTTATTAGCCCTTTGGCTTGGAGGCGAAAAGGCTGTAAAAGTGTTATTTAGTGACTCTCTTACTAACGGAGTGCGTGAATACGGCGGATTTTATTGGCAAAAAATAACGGTAGTACTCACCGCATTAGTAATTAGCTTTATACTGTTGTCACTTATTGGTTTAGTTATGTGGTCGGTTGCAGGCTTTTGGCGCTTTCCAGATGCAATGCCTGAACAATTTACGCTACTGCATTTTAAAAGTGCGCTAATGCAAATGAGCAGCCCACTTTTTAATACGCTAGCAATTGGTTTAGTAACCACACTATTTGCCATTATCCTTACTTTATTATGTTTAGAATCAGAGCAGTTGAGTGACAAACCTATTTCTCGTTTTACCAGTTTAATTATTTACTTACCGTTATTAGTACCCAGTATCGCCTTTTTGTTTGGGCTAGTATGGATACAACAATTAGTGAATAACCAAGCTGCATTTTTTAATGTAGTACTTACTCATTTATTGTTTGTGTTGCCTTATGTGTTTTTGTCGCTTGCGAGCAGCTATAGGCGCTTAGATCCTCGTTTTGCTCATGTTGCAGCAAGCCTAGGCGCAGCGCCATGCAAGGTGTTTTTTAAAGTAAAACTGCCTCAGTTGTTTGCCCCTATTTTAATTGCAGCCGCACTGGGCTTAGCCATTAGTTTTGGGCAATACCTACCCACGCTTTTAGCAGGCGGCGGGCGCATTGCTACTATAACAACCGAAGCCGTTACGCTTGCCAATGGCGCAAGCAGACGTACCAGTGCCGTGTACGCTATTATGCAAATGGCGTTGCCGCTTATTGGATTTATATTGGCATGGGGTTTACCTAAATATCTTTTCAAAAGTGCACGTGTTTAAACGTACACATATATAAAGCACCCATGTTTAACACTATCAGGGTTAAGGTTTTTTAATGCAGTCATCATTACAGATTAAAAATTGTCAGCTTTATCGCCAAAATGAGCTGTTACTTAGCTTAAATGAGCAAGTTAATGGCGGTGAAATTCTAACTATTATGGGCCCTTCAGGCAGTGGTAAATCAAGCTTATTAAATTGGCTTACAGGTACTTTACCAAGTAGCTTTAAGGCTAATGGTGAAGTATGGCTTAACGGTCAAAATATCGATAACACTCCTCCACACTTGCGCCATATTGGTGTGCTTTATCAAGACGCTTTATTGTTTTCGCATTTAACTGTTGCTGGTAACATTGCCTTTGCAATGCCCAAAGGTAATAAAAAACAACGCTTTGAGAAAATAGAACACGCGCTTGAGCAAGTAGGTCTTAAAGACATGGGTAATCGTCACCCCGATAACTTATCGGGTGGGCAACAAGCCCGTGTTGCATTATTACGCATGCTACTGAGCGAACCTAAAGCCATTTTACTCGACGAACCCTTTAGCAAACTCGACACCCAACTGCGTGTTGATACACGCGAACTCGTGTTTAGCCAAATACGGGATCACAAACTACCCGCAATAATGGTAACCCACGACCACAGCGACGCAGAAGCTGCGAATGGCACACTCATTACTTTAAGCAACGCACTTTAATACATGACTTTAATACATGATTTTAATACATAGCTTTAAACGCATAAGGCACCAAACATGTTAGACAAATATATTACCCCTGTAATAAAGCCGCTGTTAACCCCGGTTGTAGCGTTAATGCACAAGCGCGGTATAACGCCCGACCAGCTTACCGTAGTTGGCTTTTTAGTGGGGCTATTAGCCGTGCCGTTACTTGCATTTGAAATATGGTATGGCGCATTAGTTGCTATTGCTTTAAATCGAATTTTAGATGGACTTGATGGTGCATTAGCACGCTATGCAAACCAAAGTTCAAGCGCGGGTGGCTTTTTAGATATCACACTCGATTTTTTATTTTACGCGGCTATTCCACTTGGGTTTATTTTGGAAAATCCTGAACAAAATGCGATTGCAGGCGCTATATTGCTTGCCACATTTATTGGCACGGGTTCAAGCTTTTTGGCATTTGCGATTGCAGCCGAAAAATTTAAACTCGAAAAACCGCAATTTAAATACAAAAGCTTTTATTACTTAAACGGTTTGACCGAAGGCACTGAAACAATAGCGCTATTTATTGCATTTTGTATTTGGCCTCAGCACTTTGCGGTTATGGCGAGCATTTTTGCTATTGCGTGTGGCATAACTATTTTTACCCGTATACATGGCGGATATCATACACTTAAGCAACAAGAAGCCGATGCTAACAAAGCAGCTGAAGACACCCTTCGCAGTGCAAATTCTGAGGTAATAAATGACTAACGAAATATGGTGGCGCTTAGGTTTCTTTTTTAGCATTTTAGTTATTATGATGCTGCTTGAATCGCGTATGCCTGCGCGTACATCTCCCATTAAAAGCAGCACTCGTTGGTTTGCTAATTTTGGATTAGTGTTTGCATCATCAGTTATTGCGCGCTTAGTGGTCCCTATTGGGTTAACTGCCGTGGCACTTTATAATCAAGAACACGGCATAGGCTTATTTAATCAAATCGCCATGCCAAGCGTAATAACTATTGTTTTAAGCATGCTATTACTCGATATACTCATTTACTGGCAACATAGGTTATTTCATAACGTGCCTATTTTATGGCGTTTGCACCGCGTACATCACGCCGACGCACACGTAGATACCAGTACAGGCCTGCGCTTTCATCCTATCGAAATTGTGCTGAGCATACTTATAAAACTCATTGCAGTAACTGCTCTTGGCGTACCTGCCATTGCGGTACTTATATTTGAAATAGCACTTAATGGTTTAGCGCTATTTAATCATGCAAATATACGCCTACCTAATGCCATTGAAAAACCACTGCGCTTAATACTAATGACGCAAATATTGCATCGAATTCACCATAGCCAAGTAGTTAGTGAAACTAACTCAAACTATGGTTTTAGTGTAATTTGGTGGGATAAATTATTTGGCAGCTACAAAGATAAAGCAAAAAAAAACGACGCAGATATAAACATTGGCTTAAAAGAATACCCCAGCCAAAAGCAAAATGCCTCGCTTTGGGGTTTACTGTTTATGCCATTTAAGAATAAATGAGTGGTGGACTCATTCGAGAATTAAACTACGCAATTAAACTAGACACACACCCTAATTTTACTGCGCTAGGTAAACTAGCGCCTACAGCAGTGATGTTATATTTGTAGGCGCGGCTTTATGCCGCGTTTTTGGTGCTAGTAATAATTAAACTAAACACTAGGGCGTGTTGATCTTTGCGGTATAAAAAACAAACAGCATGAGAATAAGGTATAATTGAATTCGCTAAAAAACGTTACACCGAACCCTCATGCCAAGATTAATGTTAACAGACGCGACATGGAATGTCTTATCAAAAGTAATGCA